>SEDB01000051.1 GCA_004210715.1 Pedobacter sp. | reverse complement strand
GCTAGTTTCCAACGTTTAAGGTCTAACATTCTTTGCGATTCGAAACCTAACTCCACTCTTCGCTCAGAAATTAACCAATCTTTAATAACGGCTTTATCTGTTGATGCAGCACGATCAGCTAAAGTTCCAGCTGGTGGCAAAGTACCTGTTGCGCTAACACTTGTTCTTGCTCTCGTTCTAATTTGATTAATGATGGCAACTGCGTCAGCATATTGGCCGAGTTCATTTTGGGCTTCAGCTTTCCACAATAAAACATCAGCGTAGCGGATATAAATTTTATTGTTCGCTGCATCATCGTTGCCTTTATTTGATCCGTTTGTACTGCCCAATATTTTATTTACGTTTTGATTTGGCACATCAACGGTATAAAGTTTTCGTGGATCATTTGCTTCAAACGCATTTAAAAAATCTGTACTTGGTGCAAAGAAACCCCAACCCAATGGTGCGCAAATACCATTACCTTTTAATGGATTTTGATTGGATTGATGATCATAAACAAAAATATTTTCGTTTTCTACAAACTCCTTAGCCTGGTTGAAACTGTCAAAATAATTGCTGTTTAAACTATAAAAACCTAATCCTTGCAACTCATTTACGTTGCTTACCACGTCAGCCCATTTCTCAGTATATAAAGCTGATTTTGCCAATAACGCAATGGCGGAACCTTTATTCGCTCTCCACTTTTCAGTGGCTGAACTGTATTTTGCATTTGGCAACAAACCTTTAGCCAAAGCTAAATCTGATTTGATTTTGTCCCAAACTACATTTTTATCGGCTCTAACTGCTACTTCGAAAGCTTCCTGATAAGTACTTACTGGTTTCAATATTAACGGTACATCGCCGAAGTTGGTAACCAAAGAGAAATAGTAGTAAGATCTTAAAAAGTACGCTTCACCCAATAACTGATTTTTGCGGGCTGTTGTTATACCAGTAATCGTTTCGATATCAGCTTTGGTTAACAGTTCAATAGCGATATTTAATCTTTTAATCCCTTCGTAATCATATTTCCATAATCCGTTAGGGCCGCCATTTGTAGAAGTGAAAGTAAAATTGTTTACATCATCCATCCACGGCTGATCTCCATCCGGATTCCATTTTTTCTCCATATCATCTGATGCAATATCCTGCATCACCAAATCATTTTGAAAAACTAAACCTCCAGGCCAGTCCCATTGCGCCAAAATATTTAAGCGATTTGATAATAATTGGTAGGCAGAGTTAACAGAATTTTCTACAGTGCCTAAAGTTGGTGTTGTATTTACCTGCTCCAAAGTTGTTAAACCTATCGCTTCGGTAGTAAGTTGCTTTTTGCAACCCGCGAATGTTACCATACTGAACATTGCGCTTATAAATAATATCTTTTTCATAATAATTGCAAAAAGGGTTTACAGATTAATTTTTAAGCCAACAATAAATGCTTTTGATTGTGGGTAAGTTCCCTGATCGATCAATGAAGTTGACTCTGGATCTAAACCGGTGTAATCTGTTATGGTGAACAAGTTTTGACCTGATGCGTATAAACGAACATTTTTAACACCGATTTTCTTAACATCGAAAGTGTAACCCACTTCTATGTTTTTTAACCTTAAGTACGATGCATCTTCCACAAAAACACTGGAAACATTACCGCCACCATTATTGTTAAATGTTACTCTTGGCAAGGTATTGCTTGTACCGGGACCATTCCAGCTATCTAAAACAGATGTCATAGAATTGAACGGGCGGCTATCGAAATTGATAATCTGTTTCAAATCGTTGTAACGATCTACACCTTGAACACCTTGTAATAAGAATGAGAAATCGAACTTTTTAAACGATGAAGAAAATGCAAAACCATACGTTAATTTCGGAACCGGGTTACCTATTGTTGTTCTGTCATCAGCATTGATTTGTCCATCGCCATTCAAATCTTTAAACTTGATATCGCCTGGTAAGGCACCGTTAGCATTTGTAAACAAATGACTGGTAACTTCGGCCGGTGTTTGATAGATGCCATCGAAAACCAAACCGAAATAAGAATTGATTGGTTGTCCAACTTCTGTTCTCGTGTGTGTTCTATCATCATTGATATTTTTCACAAACTCTTGTAATTTATTTACGCGGTTTGTTAATGTAGCAATGTTAGCATTTACATTATATTTAAAGGCATGTTCTTGATTTCTGAAGTTCAACCCAAATTCGAAACCTTTATTGGTTACTTCGCCTGCATTTACATAAGTACGATCAATTACTCCAACCGATACCGCTGGTAAACCAACAGTTAACAAGATATCATCTGTTTTTTTTACAAAATAATCGGCGGTAAATGAAAGTCGGTTTTTTAACACACCGAAATCAATACCAAAGTTGGTTTGTGTGGTGGTTTCCCATTTCACATCAGGGTTACCATAACGCACAACGTTTACAATGCCGCCAGATTCTGACACCAAAGTTTGGTAAGTATTATTTGGAATTTCCTGGTTACCTGCTTGTCCCCAACTTCCTCTTAATTTTAATTCAGAAATCCATTGAGCATCTTTCAAGAACTCCTCATTGGAGATGATCCATCCAGCAGATGCTGAAGGGAAATAACCCCATTTATTTGTTGGACCGAAACGTGATGAACCATCAGCCCTTAATGTAGCTGTTGCAAAATATTTATTGTCGAAATTATAAGTACCACTACCGAAAAACGACACTAAATTAAACTCACTTGCCGAACCAGAGTTGTAAATATTGGTTAAACTACCGTAATCCAAATACTGAAAACCTGAAGTGCTTTTATCAAAATTCTGTCTGCTGCCACCAATTGCTGATGATTTACTAGAGATATTTTCGGCACCTAATAAGAAGTTTACATTGTGTTTCTGTGCGAAGGTTTTTACGTAGTTTAAGGTATTGGTAAACGTAAAATTCATCACCTCACCCCTGTTTTCATCTAAATTATTAGGCTTGTTATTTCTGCCTTTACCTGGATAAAGTTCATCGGGATTGTTGTCATTATCATCACCATAATTTTGAGCGAAATTTTTATTGTGAGAAAAACTGATGTCAACCCCTACGCTTGATCTGAAGGTTAAAGATTGCCGAATAGGTCGGATCTGTTACATTTTTATAAACACCCAAAACCGGCGGGCGCAATAATGCATGACGAATTACCCCAGGAACATCGCCACTTGATGACAATTTATCTTGCTTTGCAAAACTTAATTGAAGGTTTGTACCTACTTTAAAGCGATCTGTAATGTTCGCATTCACATTCGATCTGAAATTGAAACGTTCATAACCATCATGATCCTGAACCACAATACCATCTTGTTTGTAATAACCTGTAGAAATTAAATACTGAACCTGATCGGAACCACCATTTACAGAAGCCTGAAGATTTTTTGATTTTCCTGTCTCGAACAATTCGCCCAACCAATCGGTATCGGCTAAATCGGTTCTGCTTCTGGCTGCCTGATAAGGACTAACCGCGTTTGCTGCATTACCTAAAGTGTTATGCCATGCCCGATCTTTAATGGTTAAATACTGATCTGCATTTAGCATTTTAGGCAAATTGGTTGCCTGATGAAAGCCTGCAAAATACTCTACATTAATATTTGCTTTGCCCTTGTTGCCACTGATGGTTGTAATTACCACCACACCATTAGCCGCACGAGATCCATAGATAGCCCCTGCAGCAGCATCTTTTAAAACCGTCATTGATTTCACATCGCTCTGATTTAAAAAGGAAATATCGCGTGTAGGAACACCATCGATTGTTGCAACTGAACCGGTAATTGAAGCTTTCTTTTGTGAAGTATAACCCACTACCACTACATCAGTTAATGATTGCGATGAAGGTTTCAAAGAGATATTTAAACTTCCGCCATTTGGAGCTGAAGTTGTGGCTGTGTAGCCAATATAAGTAAAAGTTAAAGTTTGTGCTGAACCCGCTTGAAGCGTTAAAACATAAACCCCATTACCATCTGTAGAAGTTTTGTTTTGTGTGTTGGTTTGCATTACTACAACTCCAGGTAAAGGCTGATTAGTTTCATCAGTAACCTTACCAGTTATTTTAGTTTGAGCATAACTTGTAAAACCCGTAACGGCTAAAAACAAGAAAACCAACGATGCATAGATACGTCTGTTTTTTTTCATAAAGATTTATATTTGATTGAGAGCAAATATAGATAGCGTGGTACGCAAGAAGAGTATACTATAATAACATTTTAGTTCACTATTCTTGCAAAACGGCTTTTTAAAGCTATTTTAATTAAGAAACACCTGTAGTCTCTGTTCCTTCATGCTGCTTTTGGCGATAATCATTTGGAGCTAGATGATAGATCTTTTTAAACTCCCTGAAGAAGTAAGATTTGTTGTTAAAACCAGTTAAATAGAAAATTTCTGAAACGTTCAACTTCGAGTTTTGAAGTAAAACCGCAGCATGTTTCAATCGAATTCTTTTAATGAATTCTGATGGCGTCATGCCTGCCAAAGTTTTCAGTTTACGGTACAGCTGCATTTTGCTGATGCACAAAATATCCTCCAGTTTCGAGGCATCTAAATCAGGTTCTGCCAGATTATCTTCAACGGCTTTAACCAATGCATTTAAGAATTCTTTATCTCCCTGGTCCATATCCACATCAACAAATTGGTTATTAATGTTTCGATCCCTGATTAAATGATTCATGCGGTTGCGGTAATCCAAAAGTTTACGAACACGCATTTGTAAGTAATTTACATGAAAAGGTTTAGAAATGTAAGCATCGGCTCCTGTTTCATATCCTTCAGTTTTACTTTCTTCTGTTCCTTTTGCAGATAACATGATAAATGGAATGTGGCAAGTAGCGGGAGCTGTTTTAATGTGTTTACAAAGCTCAAGTCCGTTCATATCTGGCATCATGACATCACTGATAATAATATCTGGCGCATTATTTTTTAGAAATTCAAGTGCTGCTTTTCCATTTTCGGCTTCAAAAACAGTGTATTGGTCTTTTAAAATATTTCTAATTAAGAACCGTAGAGAGGCATCATCTTCCACAATTAAAATGACAGCCTGGGTATCACCTTTTAAATCATCAATTAAGGCTTCCTTATTATTTTCTTCAATCGTATCTTCGTGATAAGGCTTTAAAATCGATTCAAATAAATAAGAAGGGGCCGATGCCACAACCTCATTTTCCTTACCTTCCATGGTTTGTTTTAGCTGCAGCTTAAAGCTGAAATAAATCCAATCGTTCTCCAGCTCAACATTAATATTACCATCCATAATAGATATCAGCTCTTTCGTAAAAGCGAGTCCGATTCCTGTGCTTTGGTTATTAATTTGATTGTTATTTCCGATATGAAATTCCTTGAAAATATCTTTTAAGTCACTCTCCTTAAGTTTGCAGCCCGAATTGGCTACTAAAATCTGCAGCTCATTATTATCTTCATCACGTTTTGCTTTAAAAATAATCTCTTCTCTTTTACCAGAATGTTTAAAAGCATTTGAGAGTAAGTTGAAAAGCACTTTTTCAAATTTGTCCTTATCGATAAAACCTGCAATTCCGTGTTGAATTTCTCTTTTAAACTGCTGCTCATTTTTTTCAGCAGCCGGAATAAACAGCTGGGTTAAACTGTTCAGGAGTTTGCTGATATCGAAATAATCGTCGCTTCTTTTCAGGTATCCTGCCTCCGCTTTTCGAAACTCCAGCAGTTGTTGCACCAAATAGGTTAAACGAGCCGTGTGCTGGTGCACCACCGATAGAAAATAGTTTTTATCAATGGCTTTATCCAGCAAACTTTTCTTTTGCATAAAATGTTCAACTGATCCTAAAATGAGCGTTAAAGGCGTTTGGATTTCATGGGCGATATTGGTAAAAAAATTAATCCGCTGGCGATGCACTTCTTCATCTTTCTGCCTGAAAAGATATTCGCGTTCGAGCTTAAATTTCATCTCCAATTTATTCTTTCGGTAAAGATGAAATGCATATCCACCAGCAGTTAGAAGCAACAAGTAAAAGGCATAAGCCGGATAGGTAAGCCAAAAATATTGCTTTACATTTAGTTTCAAAGCAACAATGTCTTTAGTCCAAACACCCTCACCGTTGCTCCAGCGCACCAGCAATTCATATTTCCCTGGTGGAATATTGTAATAAGCTATTTCCCCATCAATACCGGTGTATCGCCAGGCCTGGTCCAGACCTTTAAGTTTATAAGCAAATTCATTTTTCGAGGCATTAAAGTAATTCAAAGCATTAAAAGAGAATTGAAAAAAGTTACTTTTCCGTTCCAACTCATAAGTTTTAATGGCCTGTTGCTTTGCTTTTACTATGAGGTATTGATTATTTTGAAACTCCTTGCCTCCGAGGTGCAAATCGGAAATTAGTAAATTTGGCTGCTTTGCATTTTCGATAATATCCTTTGGATAGAAATAATTGAAACCATAAATTCCACCAAAGAACAAATTGTTATTTGGTGCTTTAAAAGTGGCGCCATCACTAAATTCATTACTTTGTAAACCATCACTTTCCTGGTAATTGGCTATGCTATTGTTTGCCGGATTTATTTTAGCTAAACCTTTGTTGGTACTTACCCAAATATTTCCCAGACCATCTTCCTGAATAGCGTGAATTGTATTATTTGGCAAACCCTTATCTGCAGTAATTTTGATGAATTTTGGTTTTGTTTTCAAAGATTCTTCATGCGATAAATAATTCAAACCATAGCTGGTACCTATCCAAAGGCGATTTTTACCATCGTAAAATAATGACAGTACATCACTATGTGATAAACTACCCTCGTAACCAAATGCTTTATAAGTTTTAAATTGCCCGGTTTTTTTGTTTAAAACACTTAAGCCACCATAACGGCAGGCAATCCATAAACGATCATCCATGCCTTCTGCCAATGCATAAATGATATCATTAACAGGTCCTTTATTTTCCGTTGATGAAGCATATTGTTTAAAATTTACAGCGGTTAATGATTGATCTGCATTTCGAACAATATTTACATGAAGTAAGCCATAACCACTTGTACCCAACCAAATAGATCCATCTTTGTCTTGTATAATGGAGTAAACGGACTTAAATTCGGGTAATTTATCTGTGTTTTTAATATTTTTCCAATTGATGATCTTCTTCAATTTCAGATCGTAAACAGAAAGTCCACTTCCATCTGTACCGATATAAACCAATTGATTTGAACCTTTTTTAATCGCGAAAACCGAGTTATTCTCCAAACCGGAACTTGCATCTATTTTTTGTGGCATTTTCGTTTGGTGTCCCTCTGACCAAAAATCATTAAAAATTAAAATGCCATTACCTTTTGTTCCTACCCATAAATTGCCCGAATCTTCGGCAAACGCCCTTATTGGTTTATTAATTTTAGTGCCGTTTACTTTGGTCAGCAAACCAAAAAAGTTCTCCTTCGGATAAATCTGAATCAAACCATTACCATCTGTCCCAACCCACAGTACCTGATCGCTACCTACATTGAGTGCAGTAATTTTAAGATTTTCGATTGCAGCAACTTCATTCTTCAAAAAATCAGTGTTTCTGAAAGTTTTATCAAAAACAGTCATGCCTTGATTTTCCCATGCCACGATATAGTTTGATTTATAAAAGGTTATCGCTTTTATTTTCCTAAATGGTAAATTGAGTGGTTTTACAGAAAAGTTGCTATCCAGTAAAAATTGACGATCAATATTTGTGGTGTAAATAATTTGGCTGTTAACGGTAAAGAAATTGCCAATTCCTTTGGGATCTGAAATGGATTTTATTGTTTGGAGTTTATTTTGCCCAACACTTGCTAGCGTTAAAATCCCTGTTTTTGTCAGATAACATAGCTTATCGCCGAAGAAACTTATTTTAACGATAGACTCATTAGCACTAAATTTCTGAAACGGAATAAATTTATCATTATCAAAATCAAATCTGCTTAAAACACCATTTGCAGCAAAACAGAACACTTCTCCCTGATCACTTATAATCAGATCGTACTCATTTTCGCGTATTTTTTGAGGAGCTGTTTTTTTATAAAAATATCGACTGAATTTACCGTTTAGTTTATTGTAACGAGAAATCCCTCCGATAGTATTGATCCAAATGTTGTTGTTTTGATCTCCTTTTATAGATAATATTACATTGCCACCAATACTATTTTCAACCCGATCTATATTGTGATTGTAAACACTGAAGTGTGCACCATCGTAACGATTTAAGCCATCCCAGGTGCCGATCCATAAAAGCTGGTCTTTATCTTGAAAAATAGAGTTGATTGAGCTGTTCGATAATCCATTTTTATTATCTATTTGCCGGTAGTAGAAAGAAGTTTTTGGATTAGTATCTGTGGCAAAAGCATGCTGGAAGGATGTTAATCCAATGAATAAGAAAAAGAAAAAATACGCTTTGCTCATGTTAAGCTATCATTCAAAAAGTTTATTGGCTAGAAATTTTGGGATGATTAAAGCTAGTCAAAAATATACAATTCAAATCAAAAATAACCAGAAACCAAAAAGGCGGCCAATTTCTTGACCGCCTTTTTTAATTATGATTGAAAACTATAATGAGTTAATCCACTTTACAAGTTCATCTCTCCCCTTACCTGTTTTCTGTTGAAGCTTACCTAATAACTCATCATCCTGTCCCTCTTCGTGTTTCAAATCGTCATCTGTTAAATCGGCATAAGCTTGTTTAACTTTTCCTTTAATTTCGTTCCACTTTCCTTTAATTTCTAACTTATCCATGTTGATGTTTTCTTTTAGTAAATCAATATTTGATATAATAAGTTAACACAACTTCCAAATTTTTGTTTCGATTTATACATTTTAAACGACATAAGTTACAAAAACAAGATATTCTTCAAGGTTTTAGTTATAATTTTTGTTACATTGAAATATCATATCCTATAAACCAAAACATTACTAACTAAAACCTAAAATTTGATGAAAAAACTACTCTTAAGTATGATTTTATCTTTCGGTTTGCTTTCGCTTGCTTTCACACAAGAAAAAGTGATTACCGGAAAAGTTACATCCAGCACCGCAGGGGCACTTCCTGGCGTAAGCGTGTATGTAAAAGGTTCCGCTTCGAACGGCACACAAACGGATGCAACCGGCGCTTATAGACTGAGCGTACCAAATGATGCAAAAATATTGGTATTCACATTTATTGGTTTTAAAACCAAAGAAGTTGCGATAACTGGTACTATAGTTAGTGCCAATTTGGAAGAAGAAAACACCACTTTATCTGATGTGGTTGTAGTGGGTTACGGAACACAGATTAAACGAGATGTAACAGGGTCAGTTGCTTCAGTAAAATCTAAAGATCTTGAAAATCTTCCTGTTACCAGCTTCGAACAAGCGCTTCAGGGTAAAGCTGCCGGAGTGCAAATATCGGCGCAAAATGGAAAACTAGGCCAGGGAATTACTGTTCGAGTTCGTGGAGCAGCCTCTGTTACCGCAGGTAGTGAACCTCTTTATATTGTTGATGGGATCCCCATTACTTCCGGAGATTTCTCAAGTACCACTGCTCCTACAAGTGCCTTAGCTGATTTAAATACAAACGACATTGAATCTATCGAAGTTTTGAAAGATGCATCAGCTTCTGCAATTTATGGTGCAAGAGCATCTAACGGTGTTGTATTGATTACCACCAAACAAGGTAAAGTTGGTAAAACGCTTATTCAGTTTAACGCTTTAGGTGGAATTAGTACTCCATCTAATCACAGAGAATTTATGAATGCTGAACAATATGTACAAATTTTAAGAAGAGCTGGAGTAGGTGCAGCCAATCAGGATTTCCTTAATGGCGATTATGCTACGTTGCAAGAAGGTATTGATGATTATGCTACAATTGTTGAGGGTAGATTAAACCGTTATTCAGCTGGGAATAACGATTATCAAACCTATAAAGTAAATACCAATTGGGAGAGAGAATCTTTTCAAAACAATCCCATTACGCAACAGTATGATTTAAACTTAACTGGCGGAAACGAAAAAACAAAGTTTTACATCGGCGGACAAGCATTGGATCAGAAAGGTATCATTGTTGGTAATAGTTATAAGCGATACAGCGGAAGACTGAACCTAACCAATAAGGTTACGGATTTCCTTGAAGTAGGTGTAAACTTGAATTTCTCAAACAGTATAAACAATCGTTTATCAAATGACAACGCATTTTCAAGTCCTCTACAATCTGTTGCCTTATCTCCTATTACACCTTTCATTGATCCGAGATCAGGTTTGATTAGCGGAACTTTACCTGGAATAGCATCAAATTACCCAGTATATTATAATCCCTTTATAGGAATTGAAAATGCTGCCTATCAGGCAACCGTTTACCGTACTATTGGAAAAGCATTTGCAAATGTTAACATTGCTAAAGGTTTAAAATTCAGCACCGATTTCTCCATTGATAACTTAAATCAGAACGAAGAAAGTTATTATGGTTCATTAACTTTTAGAAATACAGGAACTGCTAATGGCGATGGTCAGAATATTTCAACCTTCGTAATTAACACCAATACGAATAATTTCTTTAGTTACAACACCACTGCTGGTAAAAGTACTTTTGATGCTATTTTAGGAACTAGTTATCAAAAATCGACTACAAAATACAGTACAATTGAAGGACAGGATTTCCCCAGTGACGCCTACATTAAATTAGGCTCGGCGGCAACGAAAGTAATTGCGACCAGTAATGAAAGTGCTTTTAGCTTCCTTTCTTATTTTTTCAGAGCTAACTACAAATATAATGATCGTTATTTAGTGGGCTTTAGTGTAAGGGCAGATGGTTCATCTAGATTTGGGGAAAACAGTAGATATGGATACTTTCCTGCTGGATCGGTTGCCTGGATAGCTTCAGAAGAAGATTTCTTAAAAAGTAGCGAAACCATTAGCTTATTAAAATTTAGAGCCAGTTATGGCTTAACGGGAAACGCAGAAATCGGAAATTATTCTGCAAGAGGATTGTTCAGTGGAACAGGTGCTTATGGCGGGGTTGCAGGTCAGATTCCATCTAGAATCGCAAATCCTGATTTAACCTGGGAAAAAACCAAGCAATTGGATTTAGGATTAGATTTTGGAATCTTAAAAAACAGAATCACTGGATCATTCGATTTCTATCAGAAAAACACAACAGATTTATTGCTTGATGTACCAATTCCTCAAACAACAGGTTTCTCAACCATCACTCAAAATTTGGGTAAATTAAAAAACACAGGTTTCGAACTGGGAATTAATACAGAGAATTTTGTTGGGGCTTTCAAATGGTCTACCGCACTTACAGCGGCTATCAACAACAATAAAATCACCGATTTAGGCGGACAGGTACTTAATAGCAATGAAATCAATGCGGCCATTGCGGGGCAGCCAATTGGCGTATTTTATTTACCGGAATATGCTGGTGTAAACCCAGCGAACGGAGATGCTTTATATTACGTTAATACAACAGATGCTGCAGGGAATTTAGATAGATCGACAACAACAGACATCAATCAGGCACAAAGAATATTTGCGGGTAATCCTAATCCAAAATACACCTTCGGTTTTAACAACTCATTTTCTTATAAAAATTTCGATTTAGGCGTGTTTTTTCAAGGGGTGGCTGGCAACAAAATATTCAACGCGGGCGGTCAGTACATGAGTGCAAATGCTTCCAACGGTTATGATAACCAAACTGCTGATCAAATGGCTTATTGGGACAAACCTGGAGACATCACGTCAGTTCCGGAACCGAGGTTATTTTATGGAAATGGAATTGGTAATTCAACCAGGTACATTTCGAGTGGCAATTTTGTTCGTTTGAAAACATTAACATTGGGTTATACCTTTCCTACATCTGTGTTAACCAAAATTAAGTTGAGTAAGTTGAGATTATATGCTACGGCACAAAACCTGGCTACAATTACAGGTTATAAAGGCTGGGATCCGGAGGTTAATGCTGATTACCAATCAACTAACATCAACCAGGGTGTTGATTTCTATTCTGCACCTCAGCCACGCGTAATTTCATTTGGTATTAACATTGGCCTATAATTTAAATACGAACAGACATGAAAAAGACATATATATATAAATTGCTTTTGGCATCGACGTTACTTTCAGTAGCCTCATCATGTAAAAAAGCACTTGAAATTTCTCCGGTAGACACCATTGAACAAAGTAAAGCGTTACTCACTTCTAAAGATGTAGAAGTTGCCTTGGTAGGTTCTTATTCTGCATTGGGAAGTAGAAATCTTTATGGTGGAAGACCGTTTTTAATGGCTGATTTCTTAGCCAACACGAATGCGATTGAGTGGTATGGAACTTATGAAGAGCTTACTCAAACCATCAACAAATCATTATTAAAAACAAACACTTTTGTTAACAATGTTTGGGCAGCAAGTTATACTGCAATTAATGATGCAAACAATGTAATCGCTTCAATAAGTAAAGTAGATGCGGCAAAAAAGAATAAAGTGGAAGGGGAAGCTAAATTTATCAGGGGATCAGTTTATTTTGATTTGGTAAGATTGTTTGGCAAAGCTTATAATGATGGATCTCCATCAACCAACCTGGGTGTACCACTTGTACTTACTCCAACCACAGCCGTTACAACTGAAAGCTATGTTACCAGAGCGACAGTTGCTGCTGTTTATGCGCAAGCGATTGCTGATTTAACCGAAGCAGAAACCAAACTACCAGCAACAAATGGATTTTTCGCAACCAAATCCTCTGCAGCAGGCATGCTGGCCAGGTTGTATTTGCAAATGGGCAATTATGCAGCGGCGGGTGCAGCTGCTAACAGGGTACTTACATCCGGTAACTATACCCTTACTCCAACTTACATAGGTGCATTCCCCGTAATGGGATCAATTGCAGGATTAAATACTTCAGAAGATGTATTTGCTATCCAGGTAACCACTTTAACCGGATTTAATGGTTACAACGAATTTTATGGCTCATCTACTTACGGCGGCCGTGGGGATGCTGTAATCTCACAAGCGTGGATTGATGCCAATTATGTTGGAACAGATGATAGAGTAAATGCTTTTTATGATGATGGTGATATGTACACTTCAAAATTCGCAAACCCTTATGGAAATGTTTCCATCATCAGGTTGGCTGAAATGTATTTGATTAGAGCTGAATGCAATGTTCGGTTAGCGCCAGCGGCACCAATTGGTGGACAAACACCATTACAAGATTTATCAGCAGTAAGAGGCAGAGCGGGCCTAACTACAAGTACTGCAACACTTGCAAATATTTTGAATGAGCGTAAGCTGGAACTTGCTTTTGAAGGTTTTGCATTACATGACGCAAAAAGAACCCAAACCAATATTGGATCAATACCATGGAATGCAAATAATTTAGTTTTCCCAATTCCTCAAATAGAACTGGATGCGAACAAAAATTTAGTTCAAAACCCAGGTTATTAATACAAATTACTTAAAACACAAAATGCCGATTAATTGATCGGCATTTTGTGTTTTACTGAGCATTACTTATTTCATCGCTTTTGCTGCTTCGATGATTTGCTCCACCACAGCAGGATCGAGTAGTGTCGAAGTATCGCCTAAATTGGTGGTATCGCCTTCTGCAATTTTTCTTAAAATTCTACGCATAATTTTACCCGAACGTGTTTTAGGCAAGCCAGATACGAAAAGAATTTTATCAGGTTTCGCTATTGCTCCAATTACACGTGTTACGGTTTGAAGAATATCTTTTTTCGTTAATTCTTCTTCCCCATGCATTTCAGGGTTAATTACAAAAGCATAAATTCCCTGCCCTTTTACATCGTGAGGATAACCCACCACTGCACTTTCAATCACACCAGCATGCATATTAATAGCATTTTCCACTTCAGCCGTACCAATTCTGTGCCCGGAAACATTTAACACATCATCCACACGACCAGTAATTCTATAATATCCATCTTCATCACGCAAACAACCATCACCAGTAAAATATAAATTCTCGTATGCGGAGAAATAAGTTTGTTTACAACGTTCGTGATCTCCATAAGTGGTACGTAACATCCCTGGCCAAGGAAATTTAATACAAAGGTTACCACTTACGCCATTTCCTTCTATTTCCTTACCATTTTCATCAACTAAAATAGGCTGAATACCCGGTAATGGCAAAGTGGCATAACTTGGTTTAGTAGGTGTTACGGTTGCAATAGGCGAAATCATAATTCCACCGGTTTCTGTTTGCCACCAGGTATCAACAATTGGCGCTTTACCCTGACCAATTTTTTCATCGAACCAGTGCCAGGCTTCTTCGTTAATCGGCTCTCCCACCGAACCTAATACTCTAATACTGCTTAAGTCTTTTCCGTTTAGAGGATCATCGCCAAAACTCATTAATGAACGAATAGCAGTTGGTGCGGTGTATAATGTATTCACCTTATGTTTTTCAACAATATCCCAAAAACGGGATGGACTTGGATAAGTTGGAATGCCTTCGAATAATACTGAAGTAGCACCCTGAGAAAGTGGTCCGTAAACAATGTACGAGTGGCCCGTAATCCAACCAATATCCGCAGTACAGAAATAAACTTCTTCAGGCTGATAATTGAACACATTGGTAAAAGTATAACCTGCATAAACCATGTAACCGCCACAAGTATGCACTACCCCCTTTGGTTTGCCTGTTGAACCTGAAGTGTAGAGAATAAAAAGCATATCTTCAGCATCCATTTCTTCAGCTTCGCAGATATCGTTTACGTGTTTTACCTCATCTTCCCACCACACATCGCGACCTTTTAGCATGGAAACTGGCGTACGCACGTGCGTTAAAACAATACATTTTTCAACCGTAGGGCAGCCAATTAGCGCATCATCAATTACATCTTTTAATGGAATTTGTTTGTTTCCACGATAAGCTCCGTCGGCTGTAATAACCAGTTTACATTGTGAATCATTAATTCGATCAGCAATTGACTTCGCTGAAAACCCGCCAAAAATTACGGAATGAACAGCACCAATTCTGGCACAAGCTAAAACGGCGATAGCCAATTCAGGCACCATTGGCATGTATATGCAAATGCGATCACCTTTTTTAGCTCCGTTACGTTTTAAAACATTGGCAAAACGACAAACGCGTTCGTGCAACATTTTATAGGTATAGGTAACACTCTCTTCATCAGGATTATTGGGCTCCCATATAATTGCAGGTTTATCTCCATTCTTCTCCAAATGTCGATCAAGACAATTCTCTGTAATATTAAGTTTTGCGCCTTCAAACCACTTGATATTTGGCTCGTTAAAATTCCATGATAAAACTTTAAACCAAGGCTTACGCCACTGAAAATTTTGCGCTACTTCTCCCCAAAATTGTTCAGGGTTTTCTACGCTTTTTTTATAATCTTCTTCGTATTGCTTAAAAGATGTAATTTGCATTGCTCGTTTATATGTTTTGGATTAGTAGCGGCTAATTTAAAGAAATAATAATAAGGCTAAATATTCAAATCGTATCAAAATGAATACGCGTAACCGTTTTTAGAAAAAATATGAAAATATTTACCTGCACTATTGCCGTTTACAATTATTATTCAGATATTTGCACACTCTTAAAAAAATTAAGCGGACGATATTAACAACTATATTTACAAGTCATGTCAAGAGTTTGTGATTTAACAGGAAAAAAAGCAATGGT
>SEDB01000050.1 GCA_004210715.1 Pedobacter sp. | reverse complement strand
TTGTTTTTAAAAACCTGCTTTCCACCAACCACTGTACTCAAAACTTTTACCGATTGAATCTGAACTGGATCAAGTTTTGTAATATCTTTCTCCAATATCACATAGTCAGCCAGTTTTCCTTTTTTTAATGAACCTTTGATATTGTCTTCAAAAGTTGAATAAGCGCCATCTATTGTGTAGGCTTTTAAAGCTTCCTCGGTGGTAACTTTTTGTTCAGGAATCCAGCCATTTGGATTTTTATCATCTAGTGTGCGGCGGGTTACGGCTGCATAAATACCGATAAGCGGATCTGCAGGCGCAACAAACCAGTCGCTTCCAAATGCTAGTTTGGTTCCTGCATCCAATAAAGATCTAAATGCATAAGTTGTTTTTGCCCGTTCATGGCCAATTACTTTTTCTGCCCATTTTCCATCATCTATTGCATGATAAGGTTGAACGCTGGCAATAATATTCAAAGTTTTGAATCTTGGGATATCTGAAGGAAGGATATGTTGCGCATGTTCAATTCTGAATCTTCTGTCTTTTTTGCCAGCTACTTTCTCCAGTTTCTCACTTAAATTCAAAAGCGTGTTGATAGAGCGGTCTCCAATAGCATGTACGAGCAATTGTAAACCTACACTATCTGCAGATTTTATTCTCTTATATAATTCAGCTTCTGGTAACACAAAAAAGCCAGAATCTTTTGGCGTATCTGTAAATGGATGCATAAAAGCTGCGGTATGAGAACCCAATGAGCCATCAACAAAACCTTTAACGCCACCATAACGCAGCCATTTATCTCCTTTTCCTTCTTTTTTAATCTGCTCTGAAACTTTTCGCCAGTTTTTAAGTTCCGAAACGGCATAAATTCTGGTTTTAAACGGACCGATTTTTTGGGCATCTTTAAAAACATTAAAGTAATCGCCAAAACCCGTTCCAGGTACAGTTGTAACTGAAGTAATTCCACGGGCTGCATAATAATCCATTGCTGCCTGAAAAGCTTTCTGCTCCATTTCTTTAGAAGGATGGGGAATTAATTTACGGACATAATTCAATGCGTTGTCTTTGAATAAACCTGTAATCTTTCCGTTTTTCCGTATTACTTCTCCGCCCTTTACATCCTTCACATCATTGGTTACACCTGCTAATTTTAAAGCAACCGAGTTGGCTAACGACATGTGTCCATCGATTCTGTTTACCAAAACAGGATTATCTTTTGTAACCGAATCTATCCATTCATGGTTCGGCAATTCACCTCCCCAGTTTTGGTGGTCCCAGTTTCCGCCAATTATCCATGTGCCTGGTTTTACTGTTTTGGCATAATCAGCAATCCTTTGTATAAATTCCTTAGGCGTTTTAGCTTCTCTCAGTTGCACAGAGGCCAGTTCGAAGCCACTTTCAATGAAGTGAGAATGACTGTCTATAAAGCCTGGAACAATCAGTTGATCATTGCCAGCCAACGTTTGGCGGGTATCTTTCCCAATCAGCGCTTTCATCTCATCTTTCGATCCAACGGCCATTATTGTATCTCCGGCTACAGCCATTGCTTCAGCCCAGGGATGCTGGTCATCGCCAGTCCAGATCTTCCCTGTTATTACTTCATCTGCATATTGCTTTTGTTTGCAACTGCTGCCAAAAAGCATTAGTGATATGGCTATAAGGGAAATGTTGCGGCATTTTTTCTCAAAAGTTAAAGGTGATTTCATTGTGATGTTAGTTTAATCTTGATTTATAAGATACATATATATTAAACTCTGATCGTATAATGGTAATATGGTTAATATAGTTTAATCTTTCGCCAATATTTATTAGCCTTTTTTAATATCGGATGGTTTTGTTAATAATATAGCAGACTTAAAACGGGTTTTAACGTTAAAAATTCATCTCTGCAAAACTATTACTCAAAAATTAACTGATTTTATCTAAGTATATAACAATATTAATCGGGCGAGTTATATGCTGGAAAACTTTATTATCTATGCGATGACAATCAACCAAACCGAACTTTATTATGGAAATTTTTACTTTGACAAGAGTTGCCAAACAAATCATCTTGCTTATTACTTTTTTCTCAATAACACACTTATCTTCCTTTGGGCAAAGTGGGGCATGCAGTCTCGACCACGATCATTCCTATGATGAACAAGATGAAGTTCCTTTTTATTTAAGATTATCTTCTGCTCAAAAATTGGAAGGTGCGGCTGAGCTTCCTTTGAAAGGGTCCAGATCTATTAGGATTAATACTCAAGAGGGGACTTGGTTATCTCTGGATGTTAGTCCTGATGGGAAAAAGATGATTTTCGCCATGCTAGGCGATTTATATGAAATTCCAATTACAGGTGGGAAGGCACAGCAAATCACGTCGGGTATCGCTTTTGATTCTCAACCAAAATATAGTCCTGATGGGAAATCGATTGCTTTTATATCAGATCGTGATGGTGCAGAAAATGTTCATATTCTTCATGCAGATAGTAAAGAGGTTTACAAACAGCTAACCAAAAGTCGTGATGAATATTTTCAAGGGCTTGAGTGGTCGCCTGATGGAAATTATATTGTGGTAGCAAAAGGTGTTGGTACACCAAAGTTGAATCTTTATCATATAAAAGGCGGTAATGGAATTATCCTTACACCAACACCTGATGATTTTAAAGCAATTGAGCCTGCTTTTTCTCCTGATGGCAGTAAAATCTGGTTCTCGAAAAGAAAAGGGATGTGGGATTACAATGCTCAAATGCCTCAATATCAAATCGCAGTGCTAGATAGAAAAACGGGAGAAGTTGATAATAAAGTTTCCCGTTATGGTTCTGCCTTTGCACCGACACTTTCTCCAGATGGTAAATGGTTGGTTTATGGCACCAGGTATAATACCGAAACCGGGCTGGTTTTGCAGAATATTATTACTGGCGAAGAAAAATGGCTAGCTTATCCGGTGGCTCATGATGATCAGGAATCACTTGCCTCAATGGGGGTACTTCCAAACATGACTTTTAGTCCTGATAGCAAATTGCTTTACGCATCCTACGGCGGTAAAATTTATGCCATTTCCATCGATGGTTCGGGTGCTAAAGAAATTCCTTTTCATGTGGAAACGGAAATTATGATCGGTCCTAAACTAGAATTTAAATACCCTATTGGGGATGAAAAATCAATACATGCCAGTCAGATCAGAGATGTTTCAATGTCTCCAGATGGGAAAAAAATGGTGTTTTCTGCTTTTGATAAACTTTATTTGATGGATTATCCTAACGGTGCGGCGAAACGTTTAACCACTTTAAATGTAATTGAAGCGCAACCGGTTTGGTCGCCTGATGGAAAAAATATCGCCTTTGTAACCTGGGATGACCAAGACGGCGCTATTTATAAAGTTGCGGCTGTACCAGGTTCAAAACCTAAAAAACTAACACAAAATGGCTTTATTTTTCAGGAGTTGGTGTGGTCTCCTGATGGAGAAAAAATCGTTTTTATCCAAGGTCAGTCGATAGGTTATCGTTTAGGAACAAACAATAGGGGAGCGGCCAGGCAATCGATCAACTGGATCGGAAAAGACGGTGGCGCTTCACATTTTATTGCTAAAGCAACAGGCGCTAGGCCTCATTTTTCGAATAATGACGGATTGATTTATTTGTTTAATGCCACTGATGGATTGTATTCAATTGACTGGAACGGGAATAATAAAAAAGGCCGGGCCAAAATGACAGGTATCACAACTTATGATTTCAGTAATACCAATGGCGGACAATTTAGCTTTTTTAGAAGAACAGCATCGCCATCAAGAATCATTAAATCTCCTAAAGGAGATAAAGCCTTCGCTTTGTTTGCTAATGATGTTTATGTTGTTACCATCCCGGAAGCCGCTGCAGAAACGCCAGTAATTTCAATTGCTGATGTCACAAAATCACAATTTCCGAGCTGGAAAATTACGGATATAGGTGCAGAGTTTCCAAGCTGGTCTGCTGATGGAAAGAAAATTTACTGGTCGCTTGGATCTAGTTTCTTCAGTTACGATGTAGAAAAGATTGATAGCGCTAAAAATGTTGCCAGCGAGAAAAAAATTAACGTAACGATTGAAAAAGATATCCCGACAGGAGAAATTTTATTGCAGAATGCCCGCATCATTACTATGCAGGGAGATCAGGTCATAGAAAAAGGCGATATTTTAATTAGAGATAATAGGATAGCTGAAATTGGAGAATCTGGAACGTTGAAAGGCGGTACGGCGGCAAAAAAACTTGATTTAACGGGTAAAACCATCACGCCAGGCTTTTTCGATTTGCATGCGCACTTGGGCGGTGCATCTGGCATTCATGTTTCCCAACCTGTGGCATATTTGGCACAATTGGCTTATGGCGTAACCACCATCCGCGATCCTCAACCGGGAACTACAGATATTTTAACCTATTCAGATTTGGTTGATGCAGGTAAAATTCTTGGTCCGAGACTTTATTCAACAGGTCCGGGTGTGGCATATTGGGCTTATAACCTGAAAAGTCTGGATCATACCAGAAATGTATTGAAACAGTATTCTGAATATTTCAACACCAAAACCATTAAAATGTATGCTGTTGGTAACCGCCAACAACGCCAGTGGATTATCATGGCTGCCAAAGAACAAAAGCTAATGCCCACAACAGAAGGCAACCTTGATATGAAACTTAACCTAACAGAAGTGTTAGATGGTTATCCCGGCCATGAGCATGGTTATCCGATGTTTCCGTGGTATAAGGATTATATTGAGTTCGTAGCCAAATCGGGAATTGGTTTCTCATCAGCTTTTATGTTGGGTTATGGCGGACCAAGTGGAGAGAACTATTATTACACCAAAGAAAATATTATTCACGATCAGAAACTGGATCATTTTCAAACCAAGGAAGATGTTGACCGACGTGGAAGAAGAAGAAATGCATGGTTTGCAGATGAAGAATTTGTTTTCGAACGACAATCAAAAATTGTTAAGGATGTACTTCGGGCGGGCGGATTGCCAACGGTTGGTGCTCATGGTCAGTTGCAGGGATTGGGTTACCACTGGGAATTATGGCTGAACAAAAGTGGTGGTATGAGTAGTTTGGAAGTATTGCGATTAGCCACCATCAACGGCGCAAAGGCCATTGGATTGGATGGAGATTTGGGCTCATTGGAAAAAGGTAAGCTCGCAGACCTTGTGATTATGGATAAAAACCCTCTTGAAGATATCCGTAATACAAATACCATTAAATATGTAATGAAAAACGGAAGGCTTTACGATGGTAATACGCTTGATCAAGTATTGCCTATGGTTGTTAAAGCGCCAGCTTATCCATGGCAAAATAGAATGCCGGATGGCTTGCCGGGCGTGAAACAATAGCTACTCATTAGAGACTGATTTAAAAAGTCTATACTGCCAGTTTTGTCTAGCTGGAGAATGGTATCGTTATGCTAAAATAATACAAAATTAAATCGCTTTTTAGCTGAGTAATTATCGTGAGCAATAATAAGGAATATAATGTTTAATGCTTTTTAAAGTATTGTTAATTAGGTATTTAATTTTTTTTATTGTGTTTGGTATTTCAATAATTATTATCAAAAATGTTAGGTTCAACTAACCTATTTTATCCAATTTTTATACAATATTAATATAATATCCCTGATGCAGATTTTCTTATTTATATATGCATAACCAAACAAAATCAAACCTAAACTTTAATGGAAATTAATTTATTATCAACTAAAAAACCAAAGCTGAAATGAGGAAAAATCTACTATTTACCTTTATCCTGGTTCTATCTTTCTGTATGAAAGGGCTTGCTCAACAGAAAGTTTTACGGGGCCGGGTAATGGACGCATCGGGCAAGGAGACCCTGATCGGTGTTAGCGTTAGGCTAAAAGGAACCAATATTGGAACAAGTACCAATTCAGAGGGTCAGTTTACCCTGAATGTTCCTTCACTCGATGGTACGCTGGTGTTATCTTTTATGGGTTACAAGCCTTTAGAAGTTGCGATAGCAGGAAAAGCAAATGTTAGCATCAGTATGGAGGAAGATGCCAACGGATTAAACGATGTAGTGGTGGTAGGCTATGGTACCCAGAAAAGGAAAGAAATTTCGGGCTCAATCGCTTCTGTGAAAGGATCGGAAATCGCTAACCTCACAACAGCAAGTGTTGATCGTGCTATTCAGGGCAAAGCACCGGGTGTTCAAATTAACTCCAGTAATGGTCTTCCAGGCGGTGCTACTGAAGTGAGAATCAGAGGAACGGGATCCATTAATGCAGGGAACGAACCGTTGTATATTGTTGATGGAGTGCAGATTACCTCAGCGAGCAGGACGGTAAATCTTGCGTCATCCAACCCATTGAGTACCATCAATCCGAACGATATTGAATCAGTAGAAATTTTAAAAGATGCGGCCGCAGCATCCATTTATGGTGCACAGGCTGGTAATGGTGTTATTATCATCACAACCAAAAGCGGTAAAGACGGAAAAGCAAAAATTAACTTCGGCGCTTACTATGGCATAACTGAACTTGTTCAGGGCATTAGTTTATTAAATGGTCCGGAGTGGGTTGCTTTGAGTAGAGAATCTATTGTGAATACTGGAAATTTGGTTGGGGGATATAATGCGGATGTTAATAATGGATTGGCTGCCAATGCACCAACTTATGATTGGTTGGGTGCGATTACCAGACAAGGTAGGGCCCAGAATTATGATCTTTCTGTAACTGGTGGAAACGATAAAATGAAATATTTGATCGCCAGTTCATTCAATAATCAGGAGCATCATTTCAAAGGATATGATTTTAAACGTGGGAGTTTAAGGGTAAATCTGGATAATAAAATCACCGATAAACTTTCATTGGAAACCAGGTTAAACCTGAGTTCTGTTACGCAGAATTCATCGGATATTCCATCTTTCCAAAACTATAATATTTTTATTACTGGCTTGGCTGGAAATCCAATCGACCCAATTTACAATGCTGATGGAGGCATAAACACTACGCTTAGACCAGGATGGGATAATCCATTGTTCAGTTTAGCAAATAACAAAAACCTTGGCGTTACCAACCAGGGAATTGGAAATATGGCGCTAAACTATGATATCATTCCAGGTTTAAGATTCAGGTCTTCATTCTCCCTTGAATATACTACAACAAATGAAGAGTTGTTCTATGACCCGAGAAGTGCTGCCGGAATTGCAGTTGGTGGTGCTGTAAAATTCAATAACTCCAAAACGGTAAACTGGCAAACTGATCAAACTTTAACCTACAATAAAGTATTTGCTCAAAAACACAGTGTTACGGCGTTACTAGGTTTCAACTATAGAAATGAAATTTACACACTAACCAATACTCAGGGAAACGGCGTTGCCATTCCTGATTTTGGTAATACGCTTACTGGTACCACGCCTTCTGTACTCTCATCATTATTTAATCAGTTTAAAACGGCGGGTGTATTTGCCCGTTTAGGTTATACTTATGATGATAAATATATTCTACAGGGAACAGTTAGAAGAGATGGTTCTTCCCGTTTTGGAGAAAACAATCGGTTTGGCGTGTTTCCTGCAATTTCTGGTGCATGGCGCATCAATAAAGAATCTTTCCTAAGTGATTCAAAAATCATCAGTGATTTGAAGTTGAGAGCCAGTTATGGAGAAACAGGAAACAGTGAAATTTCATTCTATCCTGGATTATCATTGGTAACCTCTAATGCAAATGCTTCGTACAATAGCAGAGCAGGTATTATTTTCAATCAGCTTGGAAATTCAAATGTGGGTTGGGAAAGAAACGTAACGACTAACTTTGGGTTGGATTATGGTTTCTTTAATGGAAGAATTACAGGATCGTTTGATTACTTTATCAGAACCACTAAAGATTTATTATTGAACAGACCATTGCCAAACAGTTCTGGTTTCGCTACCATCGCTGAAAACATAGGTTCATTAGAGAACAGAGGTTTGGAGATTGGCTTATCAACTATTAACCTTGCCGGAGATTTCAGGTGGACAACAGATTTCAATATTACTTTCATTAAAAATAAAGTGCTTTCACTTTTGGTTGAAGGACAGGATCTTCCAGCGAACAATCTTTGGGTTGGTCGTCCGCTTGGACAAATTTATGTGCCACATTGGGCAGGCGTTAACCCGGCTGATGGAAGACCAATGTGGTATGATGCAAACGGAAATATAACCTACAACCCAGTTGCTGCAGATCGTCAATTTACGGAAGACAACACCAGGACACCTCGTTATTATGGTGGTTTAACCAATAATTTCTCATACAAAAACTTTGATTTATCTGTATTTTTTCAATATCAGGTGGGAACGATTCAACAAGATCAATCCAGAGCGTGGTTATTAAGTGATTTCAGATATAACTTTAATCAATATTCTGAAGTGTTAAACAGATGGACTACTCCCGGGCAAATCACAGATGTGCCAAGATTATATGCCGGTGCGCAACAGCCGGGTACTGCAAGTTCGGTTTTTGGTGCAGGTGGCGGTACTGATCGTTTTTATTCGGATGCTTCTTACCTCAGGTTAAAATCAATTTCTTTGGGTTATAATATTCCTGTTTCTTTCCTTTCGAAAATTAAAATGAGCAGTTTGAAATTCTATGTGCAAGCTTACAACCTTTGGACGCTGACAAACTACACAGGTCTTGATCCGGAGTTTGCTGCAGGTGGTTACAATATGGGGCTGGCGCCACAAGGCAAATCGTTTACTGCAGGTTTACAAGCTAGTTTTTAATCTTAAAATCTGAATGTTATGAAACTTAATATCAAAAAAAATATCATCATATTATCGCTTACATTGTCGCTCGCATCTTGCAGTAAAATGCTGGAGGTTGAGCCAAGAACATCATTAAATGCCAGCGAAGCATTATCTACTTATTTAGGTGTTCAATCTGCTCTAAATGGAGTTTATGGAGGATTGCGTGGACCGATTGGTTACACAGCAACAGCTGGTGCGGCTGCATATTATGGTCGTGAGATGGTGCTGAACCCAGAGCTTTTGGCGGATAATGTTAGAAATGTTAACCCAGGAACATGTAGCTGTCGTGGCGCTACACTTTTGGTTAATCAGGCCAGTGCACACCTAAACATTTGGAATGCCGCCTTTGGCGTAATTACTAAAGCAAACATCGTGCTTTCGGCTGTTGAACGCCTGAGTGATGGTACGCCAGCACAAAGATCGGCAGTGAGGGCACAAGCTTATTTTTTGAGAGCACTGGCTTACTTTGATTTAGTAAAAACTTATGGCTACAATCCTAATTTTATCCAAAATGGGTTCAATCTTGGCGTTCCTTTGGTGCTGGATGCGGTAGATGATTTTACTAAAGTAACCTATCCAAAAAGAGCTACGGTTGATGAAGTTTATGCTCAGATTGAAAAAGATCTGCAAAGTTCAATTGCTCAGTTCGGCACAGCTGCCAATCCAACTGGCGTGCCTTATGTGGCTACTTCGGGTGCGGCACACGCCTTACTTAGCCGCCTTTACTTGTATATGGGTGGAGCAAAAAATGCCCTGGCAGTTACCGAAGCAACAGCTGCATTGGCTTCAGGTGTTGGTACTTTTGCGGCTACACCTGCAAGCTACCTTTCTATGTGGGCTTCCGCATCTAAAACGGAATCTATTTTTGAGTTACAATTTGCTTCAACAGCTGAATTGCCTCAAAATCCTAATGACAACACCATTCAAGCCAATTATCAGCAAGTACTTAATGGTTCAACCCGTGTTGGATTTGGCGATATTGTGGTGTCCAATAACCTTCTGGCTATTTATGAGACTGGTGATGTGAGGAGATCTGTAATGGTGAATTATACCCGTTCGGATGGTGAACAAGTGATTCAAACCAATAAGTTTTCTGGTAGTAAAGGATCATTCGGTTTTGATAATGTGCCATTGATCAGGGTTTCTGAAATGTATCTGAACAGGGCAGAAGCAAGTGCTCGAGCTGGTAATGAAGTTCAGGCCAGAACAGATCTAAATGTGATCAGAAACAGAGCAGGTTTGGCAAGTATTATGCCAACAGGAGCAGCGCTAATTGACGCGATTTTAAAAGAACGTCGCTTAGAACTTGCTTTTGAAGGACATCGGTTTTTTGATTTGACAAGACTTGGGAAAAACATCCCAAAGGAAACAATAGCAGAAATACCATTTACCGATTATCGCATTCTGGCACCCTTGCCTTTAACTGAAATAGATGTAAATAAACAATTGGTACAAAACCCAAGATATTAGTAATCATGAAAACAAAAAACATTTTATATATACTCCTTTCAGTTGCTTTATTATCATCTTGTGGAAAGGAACGAGATCTAACCTATCAGGGTGCTGATGTGGTTGAGTTTAGTAATCCAATTACTAACGTGAATTCTAAGGTTGCCGGCCAGTCTATTGGTGGAACATCCGTTTTAGGCGATAATCCAAACATTCCTATTCGTGGTGATCGTGATAGTGTGATTGTTCAATTGGTTGGGAGACAACGAAATGAGTCGATTACAGTTTCGTACTCCATTACGCCGGGTACTGCGGTTGAAGGAACAGATTTTGAAATTATCGGAACAAGAGGCAGTGTGGTTATTCCTGCTAACCAAAGTGCTACGGCGATTAAACTGAGGTTGCTTAATTCATCCGTAACACCTGCAAACCTGGCTACAGTAAGTTTCAGGATTACAGGGACAAGTGTTGGCGATGTTGGGGTAAATGAAAACTATAAAAATTTCGCCCTGAGTATTTTTCCAATGAAGGCCTACCTTGATCGTATATTATCGGCAGGACAGGGAAATTACCTGGCAACGCAAAATGGTTTAGTTTATGCAAATGCTACAGGCAATGCAGCGGCAGCAGATATTGCGGTTACCTTAGTTTCAAGAACTGTAAATGGAGTGGCTACAATGGTGCCGGTATTGATTTCGCCAAGAACCCTGAGTGGTAATGCGGCAGCTTCTGCAACTACTTACAGCAGTCGCGTATTTATCCCTGCATCTACAGTGCCAGCATATTTATTGGGTTCATGGGCTACGGGTCAATTGGGAGCGGTTACGGCAGCAAGCATAAATGCTATTCCAACTACTGGTGCTACAGCAGCGGCCGTGGTAAATGATTCAGTTGATCTTGTTGAAAACGGTATTTATGGTTTTAGAACGGGAGCAGGTAAAAAAGGTTATATCAGAGTGAAAAAACTTCCGGTGGCAGGCGCTGGAGCGATTACCATTGATGTTATGGCTCAGCCATAACATCAATCAAATTATAATAATATGGAGCAAACAATAATTTCAGCTACGCAAGTAGCAATTGAGCGAGAGGAAAGGTATGGAGCACATAATTACAGTCCTATGCCAGTGGTTTTAAGTGTGGGTAAAGGAGTTGAGGTGTGGGATGTAGAAGGAAAAAAATATTATGATTTTCTTTCCTCCTATAGCGCAGTTAATCAGGGACATTGCCATCCAAAAATTATCGATGCATTAGTTAAACAGTCCGAGCGAATTACGTTAACATCAAGAGCATTTTATAATGATCTTTTGGGCAAAGCTGAAGAGATGGTATGTAAGCTCTTCGGGTATGATAAGGCGTTGTTTATGAACTCTGGAGCAGAAGCAGTAGAAACGGCTATCAAGCTGGTTCGTAAATGGGGGTATCTCAAAAAAAATGTTCCGAAAGATCAGGCAAAAATTCTGGTCGCAAAGGTGAACATGGTTCTACTTTTGGTGGAAACCCCATGGCTGCGGCAGTGACTATGGCTGGACTAAATGTGGTTGTGGAAGAAGGTCTTGCTGAAAACGCTTACGAAATGGGTGTTGTTTTTCGGGAAAAAATGCAGTCACTTCAGTCTATTCGCCCAGATTTAATCAAAGCGGTGAGGGGAAGAGGTTTGTTAAATGCGGTCGAAATTTTCCCAATAGATGGGCAGGGTAGAGCTTATTCCATCTGCAAAAAACTCATGTACAACGGTTTGCTTTGTAAACCGACGCATGATCATACCATTAGATTTTCGCCGCCATTAGTTATTACCAGACAACAAATGGATGAGTGCTGTGATTTGATTGAGAAAGTGATACTAACATTTTAAAATATTTGATAAAATGAAAAATAGAATCCTGTTTGTTTTCGCAATTATGATTACCACACAATTGTATGCACAGCAAAAGAAAGCTGAAAAATTAGTTGTAGGAAAAATCTGGACAGGTAATCCCGCTCAGCCCTGGGCAGAAGCAATGGCTTTTTCTGGCGATAATATTCTGGCGGTAGGCACAATAAATCAAGTGGCATCTTTTGTTGATGATAAAACCATTAAAATAACTGCGCCAACTCATGGATTGATTGTTCCAGGTTTTATTGATAGCCATACGCATTTTATTGATGGAGGGCTAAAGCTTTCAGGGGTACAGTTACGGGAGGCCAAAACGAAACAGGAATTCATTAAACGCATTGGCGATTTTGCCAAGACACTACAGCCTGGAGAATGGATTACTGGCGGAAGTTGGGATCATCAAAACTGGGGTGGCGAACTACCAGAAAAATCATGGATCGATTCGGTAACGAAAAATAATCCTGTTTACATTAATAGACTGGATGGTCATATGTTACTGGCCAATACTGCTGCGCTTAAGCTTGCAGGTGTTAACGATTCGGTAAAGGATGTAGATGGTGGCGAAATTATTAGAAGAGATGGTCACGTTACCGGGTTATTAAAAGATAATGCTAAGTCATTGGTTAATGATGTAATGCCATTACCGAGTGAAAAACAAAAGGAAGATGCGCTTAAAGCGGCAATGGCTTACGTCGCATCAAATGGCATCACTTCTATCAGCAGTCTTACAGGTACAGGTTTCGGTGATTATTTCGATGTTTATCAATCGGGCAAAGCCAAAGGGTTGCTTATTACCAGAATTAACGCCGTTTCAGAACTTGAAAACTACACTAAGTTGGCCGAATTTATTAAGAAAAATGGAGCAGGAGATAAGTGGTTAAGATATGGTGGTGTAAAAGGTTTTGTTGATGGATCATTAGGTTCTCATACGGCAGCATTTTTAAAGCCTTTTACCGATTCTCCTTCAGATTCTGGTTTTTTCGTGATCACTGAAAAATTGCTTTATAGCAGGCTGAAATCTGCCGATAGTTTAGGGCTTCAGCTTTTAGTACATGCCATTGGCGATCGTTCTATTCATTCGTTA
>SEDB01000357.1 GCA_004210715.1 Pedobacter sp. | reverse complement strand
CCGGAAAATCCGGGGAATGCTTATCCAATTCCGGTAATTACCACATTGGGCGTTAACGTTTCATTCTAAATTTATTTCAAATGAAAAAGTATATATACATTCTAGTTGCAGCATTTCTTTTATCAGGTTGCTCGAAAGTATTGGATGAAAAGCCACAAGGCGTGGTTTCATCCGAAGATTTAAATACGCCTCAAAATGCTGAGAAAATGGTTATTGCAGCCTACGCAGGTTTAGGTAACGATGCATTTACAGCTCCTTATAGCTCCATGTGGGCTTATGGAAGTGTTCGCAGCGGTGATGCGTACAAAGGGGGCGATGGTCCTGGCGATGTTGGAGATTTCAATGCCTATGAAACATTCAACCTGAACCGAGTAGATATTGGGGCTACAGATGTAACCTGGTTTAGGTTGTATTTGGCTATTGGCCGCGTAAACGATGCGTTAAATAGGGTAAATAGCTTTTCGCCAGCAGAATTCCCCGTAAAAGAAATTCGTCAGGGAGAGTTACGCTTTTTGAGAGGACATTTTTATTTCCTGCTGAAAATTTTATTCAAAAGAATCCCTTATATGGATGAAACTGTTCCGAAAACGGATTACGATAAAATTTCCAACAGAGATTTGACTGATGAACAGGTTTGGGATAAAATTGTTGCTGATTTTCGCTTCGCAGGGGACAATCTTCCGGTAAACCAAACTGATAAGGGAAGAGCAAGTAAGTTTGCAGCCAAATCCTATCTGGCCAAAGCACTTCTTTACCAGGCATATGTACAGGATGATCAGAACAATGTAACCACTATAAATTCGGCAAAATTAAATGAGGTAATCACAGTTACTGATGAAATCATTACTGCTGGTAAATATAGCTTGAACGGAGATTTTGCAAATAACTCTTTTTGGAACTTTTAACGATGTGAATACAGCCGCAGGAAATGATTTTACCACCAATTCTTTCGATCCGAGATTGGATCATTCGGTGGCAATACCAGGTCATCCCTATAAATACAGGCCTTCCTTTATTTTTCAGGTTTCATGGACAAGGGCACCGCAAATTTACGGTCGCTTTATGAGTTTGAAAGAAACGGTTTTGCCAGACGATCCAGCTTTTAAAAAATTTCCACCATTTATGTCGAGTTCGAAAAACTGGGATATTATTCGCTATGCGGATGTGATTTTATTCCGGGCTGAGGCTTTGATTGAATTGGGCCGATTTAACGAAGCGCTTCCGTTAATCAATAGTATTAGGGCGAGGGCTGGAAATAGCCTTTCTTTATTGAAACAAACCAACGGAAATCCTACTTCAAACTGCTTCTCATTTAAGAGATGCATTATTTAAAAAGAATAGGGATGAATATTTGCCTATCCCATTAAACCAGATTAATTTTAGCAAGGGTTTATATAAACAAAACTTTGGTTGGTAGAATGAGTGAGCCCACAGCTTCGAGGTTTACTCGAAGTGTGGGTTTTTAGAAATGATAAAAAAAATAATAAGAAGATTATGATATATACCTTAATTCATCGTAAAGCACTGTTGATTTCCATTATCTTGCTAGGATTCAGGATATGCTTTATAAAGAAGAAAATCGGCCACAGTTTCATTTTACTACCAAAAGAGGTTGGATCAATGATCCCAATGGGATGATTTATTTTGAGGGAGAGTACCACCTTTTCTATCAGCATAATCCTTATGAGAGGGAATGGGAAAATATGTCGTGGGGACATGCGGTAAGTAAAGATATGGTTCACTGGCAAGAGTTACCTACTGCTTTGTATCCAGATGAATTGGGAACCATGTTTTCTGGCTCAACGGTAATTGATTATAATAATACAGCAGGATTTAATAAAGGAAATACGCCTGCCATGGTAGCAGCTTACACTGCAAATACTGCAGATAAACAAACACAATGTATCGCATACAGTTTGGATAAAGGCAGAACCTGGACGAAATACACCAAAAATCCTGTGATCGATTCTAAAGCAAAGTGGAACAGTGTGGATACCAGAGATCCTAGAGTTTTCTGGTTTAAGCCAGGCAATCACTGGGTAATGGTTTTGAACGAAAGGGATGGTCATTCTATTTACAATTCGACCAATTTAAAGGATTGGAATTATCAGAGTCATACTACCGGTTTTTGGGAATGCCCGGATTTATTTGAGTTGCCAATTGATGGAGATAAAGGTAAAACCAAGTGGGTAATGTATGGCGCTTCCAATGCATATATGATTGGTTCTTTCGATGGCAAAAAGTTTATTCCAGAATCTGGCAAACACTATTATGTAACTGGAAGCATTTATGCGGCACAAACTTTTACAAACATTCCAGAGGCAGATGGCAGGAGAATTCAAATTGGATGGAGCAGAATTAGCCATAAAGGCATGTCTTTTAATGGGATGATGCTAATGCCAACAGAACTGAAATTAAAATCGACTAAGAATGGCGTTCGTTTATTTAGTGAACCGATTAAAGAAACTGATGAGCTTTTTACAAGTGTAAATAAATGGACTAACCTGAAAGCCGAAACGGCAAATGAAAATTTAAAAAAATACAGCAACGAAAGATCGTTACGCATTAAAACCAAAATAAAACTTTCTCATGCCACAAGCGCCGGTATCAGTTTAAATGGGCAGAAAATTTTAGATTACGATATGAATTTTAACCTTGTTAACGGCACTTTCTATTCTCCTGAGGATATGACGAGCATGGAAATCACTGCAGATATCTACATCGATAGAACATCAATTGAAGTTTTTATTGATGGAGGGGCTTACTCTTATTCGATGGAAAGAAAGCTTGATGTAAACAATAAAGAGGGATTGAAATTTTGGGGCAATAACATTGATGTTAAAGATCTTGAAGTTTTTGCTGTGAAGTCTATCTGGTAGTTAATTCAATTAGACTGTATTTTAATATGAATGATTTGGTTGAGGTATTTTCTATAAATCCTCAACCAAATTTATACTAATCATTAATTAAGTTTAAGTGGTTTTTCGAAAAGAAACCTATGGTAGGAATTCTTCTTTATATTCCAAGGCCAATTCCGCCACTTACCATTCCGAAACCTCCAGAGAAACCGTAGGATGCATAAAGTCTCAAGATTGGAAGTTTGATTTGAAGTCCGACGTCGCCTTTAAAAGTCTTCAAATAGGTTTCTTTGAGTTGAAAAGGATCAGTGTAAGTAATGTAAGCTAGTTGGTTATTCCTAATGCTGTTTACAATTGGGTAATTTCCGTTCAGCCCTAATGACGCCCCGGATACACTATAGCCAACAGAAATGTATGGCGTGAATACCGATAGTTGTTTTGATAGCACGGCCTGAAAAATATAGTTATCGAACTTCGCATATATTTCCTGCGTGGTAAAATCTTTTAATTGAGCTTCATTTTCTGGCACCATTCCATTCAAGGGTTGAAGATCCAATGGCATGCTGTACTTTAATCTGCTGTAAGCTACCATGATGGCAAGATCAAATGGTGTATTTTTTACTTCCTTGGGGATAAAATCGCGTACAATATTATGCTTTACGCCAAAACCCAATAAGGAAACAGAACCAAAATGTTCACCGAGTTTTACTTTAGGTGCTGCCCTAATCATAAATTCTGTATTGGCAAAAAAACCTACCGTTAACTGAATTTGTGGTGTAGGAATAAAATTTCTAATGATCGCGTTAGGGAGTTCAAAAGAGATGAGCTTATTATTGTTCCCATCAAAAAGATCCACCATTGGACCGTTATTTTTAGTGTCGCCTATGAATGTCGGGGTAATTGTTTTGCTCGGATCAGTAGGACGCAGATTGCTAGATAATCCAATCTGGGAGATGTCGAACGTTTTTTTTGAAGTGGGTACCAAGGAGCCAGTGCCCACGATCCGAATATCAAAATGGAGTGGCCCCAGGCTTTGAGCAGTATTTGTCCAACCACTGTTCATTCCCAGTCCAAATCCATGAAGTAGCGGCTGCGTATAAGCCCGAACCAGTTTTTCTGCATCTGCTGGGCCAGCCTGTATCAAGTGTTCAAAATTTAGCTGTGCATTTGCAATTGGTGCAAAGAATAATGTGGCTCCAAGTAGGAGAAAGGATAATTTTTTCATGTTGATTAAAGGCTTGGCTGCACCAATGAGATTTTTTTAAAAGAAACCAAAATACCTTTAAAAAGTTTGTCATGATTGCTCGCTGTTTATGTTTTCTTTTGATCAGCGTAATCAATATCAAAAGATTCGTTAGGCTTAAGATAAATTACATCATTTTGAAAATCGAGAAAAGTATTAAAACGTTTCAATACTTCGTTGCCAAGGATATGAACATTAATTCCACGCATTGGTTTGTTTTCGCCTAATAACTGTGCCGGCACATTGTTGAGCTGAAATGGACCTATTTGTAGCTTTTGGAGGTTTGCCGTAACCACTGGGATTTCATTATTTTGTGTGCCATGAAGCATCACTTTTTTAATCACATCCATTTTTTCGGCAGGGAAATTATTCTCTTTTAACAGGTCGCGATCCAGGATAGCCGTTCTTTGGTAACCCAGATCAAACAAGAACCAGTTTTTATTGACTACACCATTTTGCATAATTTTGCTTTCTATAAATGGTTTATCGTTAATGTAATTGATTTTAAATTTAGAAAAACCGTGATTTTTACTTACCGTTTTAGGTAATTTTGAGTGAATGACCATTAATTTTTTGTCATAGTTTAGTTCTACAATAAAGCCATCAAATAAATCCCAGCCCATCAATCCATCTGCTTCATCACCAACGTTATGGGTGTCGTATATTTTACTGGAGTAATTGCGATGTCCTAGTTTTATATCATAAAAAGTATTATACAGTTTTGGTTTGGATTTAACTTTGTTTTCGAGTGCTGAGGTAAGCAATGAAAATTCGGTTGCGCCAGTATCAAAGTTCATGGTAAGGGTATCGGTATTGTTAAAAACCACATTTACCAAATTGGTATTGAATTTATTCACACGGAAAGGAATCGAATCTGCTATTTTTGGTTTTATATTGCTGTAATTTTTTACCTCACGAGCCTGTATTCTGGTTAAACATGAATCCTTACCGTTTAGCAAAACAATAAAATCATACTGGTCTCCTGGTTTTATTTTGAAGCTGATCGAGTCGATGTCTGTTTTAAATTTTACGGTCTTTGTTATTCCAATTTTGTTGGTTACATAAGTATCTAAAGCAACATTTGGATTGATTCCCCAACCAGAAACTGAATTTCCTTCTTCGTAAATTTTTGCATTTTTTGAATGCGCATAAATCACTGGTAATTTCTTTTGTGCGATAACATTTAAAGATATTGATGAGAGTAAAAGAATAGTGAATAATTTCATTTTGCTTGATTTTGAGTGACTAAATTAAGCAAATAAGAAGTGTACTATTGTAAAAAGTGCAAAACAAAAAAGCGGTAACCTAATGGCTATAAATTCAATTCTTGCATTTTCATAATTTCAAGTTTTAAATGTTGCCTACTCTGTTATAGATTTTCAGCTGATTCTGTTTCCGGTTTTACCCGTCGTTTGAATTAATAAACGCAAAGAACAGGCCAATGGATGTTAGAATTAGGTTCAAACACACCCTTTAACGGAATAGGTTAAAGCGCTTAGTTGTGGATTATACTAAACTAATTGAACTGATAAACGTTAAACACGCGAAGACAAAAGATTAAATGAAGAACTCAGTTTGACAGCGCCATAAGTTAAAAGATGTTTTGAAAAGTTTTCATGGTCTTTACGTCAAACATGTTACTTAAATTTCCATTCAACAAATTGCTAAGATGTTATTTTTGGGGAACGCTTTGAAATGTTAAGGTTTTTTAATGATTGGGATATGCCTAAGTGTATATTAAGAAATGACATGTTGTTGTTTCATTCGTTACGGCTACAAGTACGTTCATTAATTAAATAATCTTAGCTTTTTGACTAATACACTTTAGCACTTAAATGAATTCTGACCAAAATAATACATTGGCCACCAAGCCACACTATCCCATCCTTGACGGACTTCGTGGCATTGCAGCCATCATTGTTGTAACCTTCCATTTAGCAGAACCATTAGGAACTGGTCACTTAGATATTTTGGTGAATCACGGTTATTTAGCCGTAGATTTTTTCTTTTTATTGTCTGGTTTTGTGATGGGTTATGCTTATGATGACAGGTGGAATAAAATGACGATAGGCAATTTCTTCAAACGCCGTATCATCCGTCTACAACCAATGGTTGTTTTAGGGATGACGCTTGGTGCCATTGGGTTTTACTTCACAGATTCTACTATCTGGCCACTCATTCACACGGTTCCCGTTTGGAAAATGTTACTCGTGATGCTCATTGGTTACACGATTTTGCCAGTACCTTTATCGCTTGATATCAGGGGATGGCAAGAAATGCATCCTTTAAATAGTGTAGGCTGGTCATTGTTTTTTGAATATATAGCCAATATTCTCTACGCCACCTGGATCAGAAAATTCTCCAATAAGGCACTAGCCGTTTTTGTAGTCATTGCTGCAGTGGCACTCGCTCATCTGGCCATTACCAATGGCGATCTTAGTGGTGGCTGGACACTTAATGTAGAACAGGTACGTATTGGATTAACACGGACCATGTTCCCGTTTTTTGCTGGTTTGCTGCTTGCAAGAGTAGCTAAACCAACCCGAATAAAAAATGCTTTTTTATGGTGTAGCTTATTGGTTGCAGTATTTGGGAGCAAGCGGTATAATCCATAATCAGAGAGAGCAAAAGATTTGTAAATTTTTAGGAGATATTTCTTATCCACTTTACCTGGTACATTATCCTATTGTTTATTTTTATGTGGCCTGGATTAGCAATAACAAAGGTATTACCATTGCACAAGCCTGGCCTTATGCATTATGCATTTTAGCAGGTGGGATCATTTTAGCTTACGTAACGTTGAAATGGTATGATGAACCAGTTAGGAAGTGGTTGCAAAAGAAATTTGCATAAATTCTACATAGATTTCCTCCATATGAGAAAATCTATGTAGAATTTATGTATATGATTTAAAAATTAAAACTTATAACTATATCCAATTCTGAAAACCTGGGTTTCATAATAATCAGTGCTGATTAAGCGAAAGCCATTTCCGGTAATATCCTTTTTGATTTTTAAAGTATTGAAAATATCATTTCCGTTTAAGAAAAATTCGCCTTTTCCATTTTGGATTTGCCTTTTTACGCCTAAATCAGCAGAGAATCTTGATCCTATTCTTCCTTGTGGGATCAGATCAGGTGCTAAATAAGTTGCAGAAAGCTGAAGGTCAGTTTTTTTAACCAGTTTTAATTGAGCATTCCACTTCAAATTTCCTGAAAGGATTGATTCTTTTGGCATACTGTAAACGGTAGGAGCGGGGTATTGGTTTTGAACTGAAAAGGCATTTATGGTGTTCTGATAAATGGTTCCACTTACATTCATAGATATCCATGGAGCAACTTGCTGTTGAATTAAAACTTCGCCGCCGGTATTGTAACTTTTGCCAGCATTTTGAAAAATGTTATAAATAATGGTGTTGCCGGGTACAATGGTTGCAATTCTGGTAATTGTTCCGTTCACAATTTTGTGAAATCCGGAGAGATAGAGGTAGCCACTTTTCCAGTTGTTTTTATAGCCTAACTCCAATAGGTGTGTAAATTGAGGCCTTAAAGTCGGATTCCCTACTTTCAGCAATTCGGGCTCATCATATTTCGGAAATATCCTGATATCCACTTCATTTGGCCGATCTACCCTTTGACTGTAAAATGCAGATAACCTGTTGTTATCGTTTATCTTATAAGCAAACCTCAAATTTGGGAAAGGTCTGAAATATTCATAACCATCACTTTTATAAGTATTATGGTTAGGATTAACCTGGTAATCTACCTTAACATATTCCAATCTTAAGCCTGCCTCGAGTTCAATATTTTTATCTTCATAAATATAGTTTCCATATATGGCAGGAATTTGTTCGCTATAATCTGCCCATCCGCCTGCGTTTGCATCAATTGGCGAATTTAAACCCGGAAAAAATTGCATATCTGTAGGAATAAAGCGGTTTCGATATTTTAAACCAGCTTCGATACGGCCGTGTTTCATTGGGCGAACATAATCGATATTTAGATCGGCTACGTGTTCATCAGATAAAAGTTTGAAAGCATCTTCGCTTGTGAAAGTGGGCATTATATTCTTGAAGAAATATTTTTCATCTTCCCTGTGCCAGGTATAGTTAAAGCTAGCACTTAAGGTATGGCCAGGTTGTGCAAATTTATGCTGATAGCTTGCTGTGCCCGTTGCTGTGTATTTTACTTCATCTTCAACGAATTGCCAGAGGCGGTTCCTCACCGAAAAATCACTGTTAAAGTATGGAATGTCGCCCATGTCGCCGATTTTTTCACGGTTAAAAAATCCGGAAATTAAAAAGCTGTTCCGCTCATTTGGGTTATAATCAACACCCGATTTTACAGTGGTAAATGTAGTAGTTCTGTTTCGTTTAACCTGTTGATTGAGTATAGTGCCATCAGTGTAAATGCGTTGTGAAAACTCGTTTCTATTTAAGGTTTGGGTATATAAGTAATCTGCCTGAACAAAAGTGTTCAATTTGTTTTTTCTATAATTTAGGGATAATGAGGGGTTGATTTTTGGCGTAGCCTGATATTGTGGACTGATTCCGGGATACTAATACCAGGCAGGTTTTGCATGGCCTGCAAAACGGAGCCACCCAGCTGACTGGGGTTTTTACTGAGATCAAATGTTTTTTTATCCAGTTTTGTTGAAAGCCCGTCGCTGTTTGGAGCTTCTACATTTACGGTTTGCAACGTCTGTGCATCCTCTATAAGTTCTACAATACCCAAATCAATAAAAGGGCTTAACGTACCGATTGTAATTTCTTTTTGAAAAGGGAAATAGCCCACTAAACTGATTTGTAGCTGATAATTTCCTGGATTAACATCTTTCATTACAAAACGACCTTGTTCATCAGAAATGGTGCCGCCAGAAAATTTAGCATCGCTGGCTTTTTTTATAATGATGTTTGTGTAGGGCAGTGTGATTTTGTTTTTGGCATCTTTAACCTGACCCGAAATACTGATTTTTTTGTCTTGAGCGTAGGAACTGCTGATTACAAAATAAATAAAAAGGCATAAGAGTGTAAGAATACGGTGGTAATTTTTCATCATCAATATTTTTTAACCCATAAAATTCAGACCCATAAAATCTGACGGATTACTTTTTTTCTTGCAATTTAGAATCAGAATCTGTAGAGATTCTGAAGTCGTAAATTTTACATTAAAAAATGCTTTGTGGGGTTTGAAATCTATATCAATGTTGGAATGTTAATCGTTTATTTTTCCTGCTGATATAAGCTTTTTTGATACAGAAATGCCGCCATTTGGTAATAAGAAATGGCTTGATTAGTCAGTTTTTCATCATCAGTTGTTTTAATGGCTGCACCAGTTTTAAAATCAGGCTGAAAAGTGCTGAGTTTTCTGTTTGGGTTTAAAACCACCAGCTTTCCGTTACGCAAATAACCCAGGCTTTGGTAGGTACTGATGAAAGCACGTTGCTCATCATCTTTCATTTTAAAAACATCATGACCGAAGAATTTACTTTTATAGCTGAAATTAAGATAGCCTAAAATAGTTGGGCCAATATCCAGTTGTGCGGTAAGTTTTTCAAATTTAGATGGGGCAATGTGTGCAGGGGCATAAAAAATCATCGGAATATGGTACTTATCAACCGGTAATTGTACTTTACCGGCACTCGAGGCGCAATGATCTGCAACGATTACGAACAGGGTATTTGAAAACCATGGCTTTTTCCGGGCTTCTTTAATGAACTTACCGATGGCATAATCGGTGTATTTTACAGCGCCTTCTCTACTGGTTTTTGATGGAATATCTATTCTTCCTTCAGGATAAGTGTAAGGACGATGGTTGGAAACCGTCATGATCTGTGCGAAAAAGGGCTTTTTATTACGATAATCTTCATCAAGCTCCCTCATTGAAAGCGTGAAGAGATCTTCATCTGCAACGCCCCAGATATTTGAATAATGAATTTCCGAATCTTTCAAAGCACTTCTATCGGTAACCTTGTAACCATTGTTAGAAAAGAACTCCGACATGTTATCAAAATAGCCGTAACCTCCATAAATAAAACGGGAGTTATAACCTTTTGCCCTAAAAATACTACCCAGTGTAAACAGGTTTTTATTGTCTGGCCGTTTTACGATAGATTGGCCGGGTGTAGGTGGGATGCAAAGGGATAATGCTTCCAAACCCCTCACCGTTCGGGTTC
>SEDB01000356.1 GCA_004210715.1 Pedobacter sp. | reverse complement strand
CTTTTTGGGTTTTCAAAAGCCGAATTGGTGGGCAAAAATGTTTCCATTTTAATGCCTCAGCCAGATAAAGCCCGCCATGATGGATATATTCAAAATTACCATGATACAGGCAAAAAACACATTATTGGCATCGGTAGAGAAGTGCATGGCCAGCGTAAAGATGGTTCTGTTTTTCCATTTCGTTTAGGTGTTAGTGAAGTAAAATTTAGCGACAGGAAAATCTATACCGGTTTTATTCACGATTTGAGTAAGGAAAAAGCCAACGAAGAACAGATTAAAACTTATACTGAAAAGTTGGAAGTGAAGATTAAGGAGCGTACCCAAGATTTGGTTAAGCTAGTGTCAGAACTGGAAACAGCTAAAGAAAATATGAGGGCATTATTTCAGAAGGAAAAAGAGCTTAATCATTTGAAAACCAGGTTTGTTTCAATGGCTTCGCATGAATTTAGAACCCCGTTAAGCGCCATGCAGCTATCAGCTTCGTTAATTGACAAATACACCGAGAAACAAGATGCTGCAAATGTTGAAAAGCATACCTCGAAAATTAAGAACTCCATAAATAATTTAACCACAATCCTAAATGATTTTTTGTCGCTAGAAAAGCTGGAGGCTGGAAAAGTAGAAGCAAGTGCGAACTGGTTCAATATCATCAGCTTTGCTGAAGAAATTACCGAAGAAATGCAAATGATGACCAAGCAAAATCAGCACATTATTTATGAGCATACCGGGGTTACAGCCGGTGTTTTTCTTGATCCAAACCTGCTGAGAAATTGTGTTATTAATCTAATTTCAAATGCTGTAAAATATTCTGGTGCAGATACTTTAATTCAGTTTAATAGCCGTTTAATGGATGGTAAATTAATAATTGAAGTTAAAGATAATGGAATAGGTATTCCAGAAACTGATCAAAAGAGTTTGTTCGAACCCTTCTTTAGAGCACACAATACTGGCGATATTCCTGGTACAGGCTTGGGCCTTAATATTGTTAATCGTTATGTTGGGTTAATGGGCGGCACTGTAAATTGTATTAGTGAACAGAACATCGGCACTACTTTCACTTTAAGCTTTAACCAAATTGTTTAAAATCAAATGAATAGAAAAGTACTGATTATAGAAGATAATGATGATATCCGCGAAGGTACGGCCGAAGTATTAGAACTGGCAGGTTATCAGCCCATCACTGCAAAACATGGAAAGGTTGGTGTAGAAATGGCTTTGCAGCATCATCCGGATATTATTTTATGTGATATTATGATGCCCGAATTAGATGGTTATGGTGTGCTATACCTTTTGAGTAAAAATCCAAAAACAGCTAATATTCCTTTCATTTTTATTACCGCAAAATCTGAGCGGGCAGATATGAGAAAAGGAATGGAGATGGGGGCTGATGATTATTTAACCAAACCTTTTGATGATATTGAATTGTTCAAAGCCATTGAAAGCAGGTTTAAAAAGAAACAGCAATCAGGAACTTTTAGTGCCGAAGCCGGAAATACTCAGGCACTTTTAGAGGCGCTACAGAAAAAAGGGAAACTACGCTTAGTAGCCAGTAAGCAGGTAATTTATGTGGAAGATGATGAGCCAACTCATCTCTACTATTTAGTAAAAGGGCAGATTAAAACCTACAAACGTTTTAAGGATGGGAGGGAACTTTCCTCTTCCTTATACCACAACGGAGATTTCTTTGGTTACGAAGCCATTTGTAATGGAGCCCTTTATACCGATAATGCTGCAACGCTAACTGATTCTGAAATTATCCAAATACAAAAATCCGATTTTATGGAGTATTTGCTCAACCATCAGTCAGTATCGAAAATGTTCATTTCCTTACTATCTGGAAGCGTGCAGGATAAGGGCAAACAAATGCTGCAACTGGCTTATTCGTCGGTTAGGAAGCGTGTTGCTGATGCGTTGCTACAGGTTGCGAATAAGTTTGCACAAAACACCAATGACAGTTGTATCATTAAAATATCGAGAGATGATTTAGCGGCATTGGTTGGTACAGCAAGTGAAACGGTAAGTAGAATGCTGGCCGATTTTAAAGATGAAAAATTGATTGATAAAAAAGGTAGTGCCATCAATATTTTATCAATAGAAAAGTTGAAGGATATTAAACATTAGAGTCCTATTTGAATTTAAATGTAATCATAATCATTTTTTAGCCTAAAAATCCTCACGCATAGGCAATCCACTTCGCTATAGTTTTGTATACGTAAAAATGATGTATGAAAGCTATAGCGTATAATATAAAACCCGACGAAAAAGAATGGTTGGTACTCGCCAACTACAAAAAGCACGATATAACCATTATTGCCAACAGTTTAACGGTTGATACACTTGTGTTTGCAGATGGAAAAGAAGTATTACTAGTATTTAATAACGATTTTTTAACTGCCGAAATGATTGCTGGGCTGAAATTGCTTGGACTGAAATATATCGCCACATCTTCCTTTGAAACTGATCATTTGGATTTGAAAGCTGCACATATTGCTGGGATGAAAATTGCAAATGTGCCGCTGAGCGAAAAAACTCAAACCCCTCGAATGAGGATGGAGCAGGTAATTAAAAACCTTGATCAATGGGCAGCCGGTAAATGTGTAGGTAAGGCCTGTTGCTGTCAGAATAATTGTGGTGTGGCTAAAACATTAAAATAATG
>SEDB01000355.1 GCA_004210715.1 Pedobacter sp. | reverse complement strand
TTTTTATGAAAGCAGGTTTCTATTTTCATCGGATAGGATAGACCTGCTTTCCGTTTTATTTCGCCCAACCAAAGGTTGGGACTTCATGCTCACTCCAATCAGGTTTATTTAACTTAGGTAAACCGTACAATCTTAAACCCGACAGGAGCGGCAGCCCCAGCTTTTTCTGCTGGGCTAAAGCAAATGGCGGGACTTTCGTAACCGAAGCATCACCACACTTGCTTTCCAAGTCTATTCAGAATGAGATTGCCACAAAACTAGGAATAACAGTTTCACCTAATGACGATTCTGATAATCAACACTCCCAACTAAATTATTGACCGTAGTAGGCACCTGCACCATGTTTGCGCTCGTAATGCTTTTCAATTAACGATTTTTTTAATTTCGGTGCTTGTGGATTAATTTGTTGTGTTAACAATGCCATTTGTGCTACCGCTTCCAATACCGCACTATTATAAACCGCTTTCTCCGCTGTTTTCCCCCAGGTAAAAGGAGCGTGGTTGCCCACTAAAATCATCTCCACATCTTTATGGCTTAACCCCAATCTTTCAAAATGTTTCATAATTTGAAAACCTGTTTCGTATTCATAATTGCCTTTAATCATGGCGTCATCCATTGGCGGTGCACATGGAATATCAACCGTTAAATGGTCAGCATGTGTGGTTCCGTAAATTGGAATAGCTTTTTGTGCTTGTGCCCAGGCGGTTCCGTAAGTAGAATGCGTGTGGACAATTCCAGCCACATCTTCCCAATGTTTATACAAAACAGCATGTGTTTTGGTGTCAGATGATGGACGTAAATTCCCTTCAACAGTATTTCCATCGAAATCTACAATGACCATCTTTTCTGCAGACAAATCCTCATAAGGAACGCCACTTGGTTTAATGGCGAAAACACCTTTAGCACGATCAGCAGCACTTACGTTTCCAAAAGTGAATAATACTAAACCTAGTTTAGGTAATTGCATATTGGCCAGGTAAGCCTGCTCTTTTATATCTTGATAGCTGCTCATGATAAATAAGGTTTTACATCTTTTTTATTGTAACGCTCTAAATATCTGCCTAAGCCCAAATATTGTTGATAATGCATTCTGTACATTTTTTTCTTTTTAACATTTGGAGTGTATTCTTTTTCAAATCCAGTTCCCATTGCTGCCATAGCATCCTCTATTGTAGGATAAATGCCTGCTGCAACAGCTGCAAACATCGCCGCACCTAAAGCGCAGGTATGCTCAAAACGGTGAATTCTGATTGGCATTTCCAAAACATCGGCCATCATTTGCATAATGTACGATGACTTTTTGGCTACACCACCAATGCCAATAATTCCTTTTACCGGTACGCCTTGTTCTTTAAAACGATCGACAATTGCCTTTGCGCCAAAGCAAGTGGCAGCAGCTAAAGCACGGAAAAACCTCGGTGCATCGGTACCTAAACCTAATCCTGTAATGGCACCTTTAAGTTCCTGGTTGGCATCTGGAGTTCTTCTGCCGTTCAGCCAATCTATCGCCAATTCTGCATAGTCATCATCTTCCAATGCTTCTGCTTGTTTGCTTAAGTTAGCAATGATCTTGCTTTCCAATTCATCTTTCAAAGCAATTGCGGTAGCTTCGTCAATTAAATCGGATTCTGTTAGTAAATGATTTAAAGGCCAACTAATTAAGTTTTTAAACCAGGCGTAAACATCGCCGAAAGCAGATTGACCAGCTTCTAAGCCAGCCATGCCTGGAATTACAGATCCATTTACCTGTCCGCAAATTCCGTTAATTAATTTACCATGCAAGTCCTGGTTTGGTGCTACCAGAATATCGCAGGTGCTTGTGCCCATTACTTTACTTAAATAGTAAGGTTCAATTTGGCCACCAACAGCGCCCATGTGTGCATCGAAAGCACCAACACCAATAACTACATCGGTACTTAAACCTAATTTATTTGCCCATTCTTCGCTCAGTGTTCCAGCAGAAACATCAGAGGTATAAGTTTCAACGAAAAGTTTTTCTCTAAAGCCAGTCAAAAGAGGGTCGAGGCTGCTGAAGAAACTTTCCGGGGGTAATCCATCAAATTCTTCGGCCCATAATGCTTTATGCCCGGCTGCACAGCGACTGCGTTTCATTGTCGAGATATCATTTCCACCACAAAGTAGAAAAGGAATCCAATCGCAATGTTCTACCCATGATGCTGCATTGGTTTTAATAGAAGAATCAATTCTTAAAATGCGTAACAGTTTCGACCAAAACCATTCTGATGAATATATCCCACCAACATATTTTAGATAGTTAACAGGGAATTTAGTGGCATGTTCATTTATCTCAGCTGCTTCTTTAACAGCGGTATGATCTTTCCACAGCACGAACATGGCATTTGGGTTTTCTTCAAAACCTGGAGTTAGTGCAAGAGGAGTTCCTGTTGCATCAACTGCAACGGGGCTAGAACCTGTAGTATCTATCGAAATTCCTTTAACCAAATGCGCAATTTCTGAACCTCCGGCTTTTGCCAGACAATCTTTAATCGTGTGGGTTAAACCTTCAATGTAATCTAAAGGATGTTGTCTGAATTGATTGATGGAAGGTTTGCAGTATAAACCTTTTTGCCATCGAGGGTAAAGAAAAACGGAAGCCGATATCTCTTTTCCGTTAGCGGTATCTACCAAAACGGACCGAACAGA
>SEDB01000049.1 GCA_004210715.1 Pedobacter sp. | reverse complement strand
ACTTTCGAGTTTTCTAAACCTGCTTTGCGTATTTTTTCTACCACAGTTGCATCTGGAGTATCTTGCGCAAATGCAGAAAAGCATAGGCCAAAGGCCAATGCTGTAATTGCAAATCTTTTGATCATTTTTAAGAAGTTAGTTGGTTGTATCTGCTAATTTACGTTTAAACACAACGCTTACCTCTTTACCATAATATTTTTACAATAGCTGTTTGCTCCTTGAGGGCTTGCTTAGTTGGGCACAACTCCCTAAGTTAGCTAAACCTTATTGAAGCGAAAAGCCCACACTTCAATTTAGTACAGTTTGATGTATGTAATAGTGATTACATAAATTAGCACAGGATTTTTGAAGCGAACTTGCAGTGCAAAAAGGGACTAACGATAAAATGAAATACGAAGACCGCTATTCAAAGAAATTATTTGATGCTCTTTTTGGTCACAATGAATCCTTTTTTAACTTTTGTGATTTTTAATGCTAAAGTAGGTAAGCTGTAAGGAATGAGGTAAGCATATTTCCAGCCTACATTTGCAGTTATTATTCCCATAATTGTACCCACAAAACCAATGCCCATGGGTTTAAGGAAATCGCCCCAAATGAGGCTGATGATGAATTGAAGTGATAAAATGCCTAAAGAAGAAAGAAATAATTTAGTGTAAGAATTGATTAATATAGATGATGGATCGTATTGGTTGAAATTGTATTCAGGAACAATTGCCTGCAATAAATAGCCGAAAGCATAGGTAAGTGCTGCAAATAAAAATAAGCAAACGAAGATTAACGACACCGCGTAGAGATACTTGGCTGCATATATGGCAAACTTATTTAGCGGTTGCGCAAACAGTGTTTTCCATGTGTCGTTCTTATGTTCGATATTATTTACAGAGAAAGCCATGAAAATAACGTAAAAAGTTTTCTTGATTTGTAAAATTCGGATACTAATGAAATGTATATCGAGCGCATGCTTAGTTGTTTTTCGTGATATCCAGAAATAGGTTTTCTAAATCTTTGCGTTGTTTAAAAAGGCTGCTTACGGTAAAGCCATTCTGAATAAGAAGTGTATTTAACTTTCCGCTTTCTTCGGTTGATGAGAAGGGAACGGTAATTTTTTTATCGGTGCTTGCTACGATTTCGTACCCTTTACTCACTAAGAAGCGGCTGGCATTTTCAATTTGGTCCACTTCTATCTCCATCATGGGCTTACTTAACAAATGAAGTTCATCTATAGTGCCCTGAAATAAAAGCTGACCTTTGTTTATAATGCCTACATGAGTTGCAGTTCGTTCAATTTCGGCGAGTAAATGGCTAGATACCAGGATGGTTTTGTGGTGCTTAGTGGCTAGTTCGATCATCAGATTTCTAATTTCGATTATCCCATTTGGGTCTAAACCATTTGTTGGCTCATCAAGTAACAGCAATTCTGGATCAGAAACCAGTGCCAGTGCAATGCCCAAGCGCTGTTTCATGCCGAGAGAATATTTGCTTGCTTTTTTATTGGCTGCTTCAGTTAAACCAACTAAGGCTAACATTTCATCAGCTTTGCTTTTTTTGATGCTTAACAAGATGCAGCGATTGACTAGGTTTTCTTTGCCAGAAAGGTGTCCATAAATCGCTGGTTGTTCTACCAGGGCACCAATTCTTTTAAGTGTTGCAATGCGATTACTATTGATTTCTTTGCCAAAAATAAAAACCTGATCTGCTGGCGACTTTAATAAGTTAAGCAGAATTTTGATGGTTGTCGTTTTGCCTGCACCGTTAGGACCTAAAAAGCCGTAAATGCTACCTTTTGGTACTTGTAAAGATAAATCTTTTACAATGGTTTGATTGCCAAAGCTAAAATTTAGCCCTACAGTTTCGATTGCGTAATTGCTCATTCTTATTTGAAAATAGCAGTAGCTTGTTTCACAATTGTGTTTGAGCTGGTTGCAGGTTTTACTACAACTTCTGCATCATTTTGATTCGCATTGATAGTAAGAGTTAAAATGATCATCATAAATACTGGAACTAATAATAGTAAAAATGGCGATGTGTTTGCTAACTTTTTCATGGTCGTTTCGTTTTGATGATTCAAAGGAACAGCATTCAAATCGACTGCTAAAATGTATTATACCAAGTGTTCAAGATTCTAGATCAACAGGCATTTTTGGCGTTTATCGATAAAATTTACTGTTTGTCGATAATTTTATGGGATTTGCCCGTTCGTAGAAAAAAAATGCCTGTTGGTAGATTGTGTGCTGTTGGGACAGAAAGTTTATTTATTTTGGGTGTCGAAAAGAAATGCTTTTGGAACTGCATTTAAACAACTATTATTATCCATGAAGAAAAATAAAGGTCCTTTTATTCTACATTCAGTTTTCTGGATCATTATCTTACTATTCGTTGTTGCAAGCAACGTTTTCGATAATTCTAAACACAGTTTAACAGATTATTTTATCACTTATATTGTTTATGGGATCGTTAACGTATCTATATTTTATACAAACTATATTTTTTTAATCCCTGGCTTAATCAAACGAAGGAAACAATACTGGCTCTATGTTTTGGTTTTTTTGTTGGTTATTGCACTTGCTGTCGTAGCTAAAACAGCGGTAGCAGTCTTATATCCTGATGATGTGTTAAGTTATATTAGCGCAAAGGGAAAAAAAGTAGAAATCCCCATACACAATTTCATTGTTTTAATTACTTTTCTCTCAGGTTTCTTTATGATTAGCAGTTGTATCATCAAGTTTACGATTGATTGGTTCTCAAACGAACGTATTCAAAGAAACTTAGAAAGCGAACGCCGTGAAATGGAATTACAGTTTCTGAAATCGCAGCTAAACCCACATTTTCTTTTCAATTCGTTAAACAATATTTACTCTCTCGCTTATCAGAAATCTGATAAAACGGCTGATGCAATTATGAAGCTTTCAGAAATTATGCGGTACATGATTTACGAGAGTAATACGCCAAGGAGAAATTGATGATCAGAAGATTGTTCCGCTAATGCTGATCTCCTTTGTAGAAAATGCTTTTAAACACGGTGTGGTTAATGATCCTGAAAATCCTGTTAAAATTAATATTATCGCCAACCAAAAAATCCTGCATTTTAGTGTAATCAATAAGAAAAATAATCAAAATAAAGATGCGCAAGGAGGAGTAGGTCTAACTAATGTAGAAAGAAGGTTACAGCTTGTTTATCCAGACAGATATAAATTAAATGTTGTAAATTCGGCTACTCATTATACCTGTGAACTGATGATTGATATCTAATTCGGAACCAATTTTAAACGAATAAAATTGATCATCATATAAAAATTAAACCTAAAATGAACTTAAATTGTATTGTTGTAGATGATGAGCCTTTAGCGCTCGATATTTTGGAGGATTATATCTCTAAAGTTCCATTTTTAACTTTAGTGAAAAGATGTGAAAATCCAATTGAAGCATTGCAAGTTGTTCAAGGTGGTGGGATTGACCTGGTATTTCTGGATATCCAAATGCCTGAATTAACTGGTATTCAGTTCTTAAAAATCGCTGGTAATAAATGTCATTACATTTTAACAACAGCTTACCCACAGTATGCTTTGGAGAGTTATGATTTAAATGTATCTGATTATTTATTGAAGCCAATTGCTTTTGATCGATTTTATAAGGCCGTTGAGAAAGTTCATAAGCAACATAAGCCTGCGGAAACTCCAGCCAGTGTAGCACAACCTATTATTACTCCGGCAGCATTTTCAGCTCCTGCAAACCCCATTCAGGATTATATTTTTGTAAAAACAGAGCATAAAATTCAAAAAATTTACCTGCATGATATTCTTTACATCGAAGGACTGAAGGACTATATTTCAATTTTCACAAAAGAAGAGCGCATCATTACCCTTCAGAGTATGAAAAAGATGGAGGAGGCATTACCTCAAAGTCAATTCATACGAGTGCATAAATCTTACATTGTTGCTGTAGATAAAATTGAAAGCATTGAGCGAAGTAGAATTACCATTAACGAGAAAATTATCCCTGTAGGCGATACTTACCGCGATGAATTTTTTAGGGTAATTGGTAATAAAAATATTTAGTTAGTTTTTATGGGCTTAACAGTATAACCTTGTTCTTGTAATAGGTTAATAAGGCCCCATTTATCAATTAAATGACCAACACCAACTGCTATAAAAGCACTTTTATCCTTAATAAGGGGAGGAAGTTTTTTTACCCAATCTAGATTTCTGTTTTTTAGCAATACTTCTGATTCTGCTTTAGTAAACTCAGTTGTCTCCTTGAATGATTTTGCAATTTTACTTAAGTCTTGCTCTTTAAATGCCTGAAAACCTTCTTCGGCTTGTTTTTTATATTTTTCGCTGTTTCGAACGTTATCAAGTAACCGTTCCTTTTGCCTTTCTATGCTGGCTCCGAATAAGATTTCACCTTGTTGTTCAACAGTTTCTAAACCAACAACTGTTTTCTGATGCGCTTGCCCGTAATCTTGGAAATAAGCATCGATTGCTGTATTTTCCTTAGTAAAAGTTACAGGAGATGTAAATTGCAATATCATTACTTGAATAGCCATCGGATTTAACATTTTCATATTACTTAATCCGAAACCAGCAATTTTCTTAAGATAGTCATCAACTAACTTATATTCCTGCTCGCTTAACACCTGATCTAAAGTTGTACCTTCTAAGAGCATAAACGGGGCAAGTTTTTTCGTTAAAAGAGAATCTTTAAAAAGCAATTCGCCAATAACCATATCGCTGGCCGCTAGTTTTTGGTTAACGTTTGTCATGCTATCCAAGAAATTTTTACCAGCAAAATGGTAGGTTCCAAAAATATAGGATGGTTTGGTTAGTCCTTTGCCCGAAATTTCCCAAAATAAGGTATTGGCAAGCTTAGTGGTTTGCGCTGTTGATTTGAAACCAACAAAGAGAAAGAGAATTAAAGTTAATTTAGTGATTTTCATATTAAATGGATTGCTTTAGCACAGTTCTAATTGCTGTTTCTGCTTCTAATGTGATATCATTAGCTGATTTGCCTTCTGGTTCAATGGGCTTTAGAACAGTCCACTTTAACGCATTGCCTGTGGTTAAGGGGAACATGCCAAAACGTACAATTTTCCATGAATTTTCAATAGCAATGGGTACAATCAATGCGTTTGGAACTGCTTTTAAAATGGTGGCAATTCCTCCAAATTGAAATTGCTTCACTTGCCCATCTTTAGCTCTGGTTCCTTCAGGGAAAATAACTGTACTCCAATTATTTTCTTTCATTCTACGACCAAGTTTGATTATTTCTGAAATGGCCTGTTTGTTATCTTTTCTATTGATATTTGCACCGCCACCTAAACGTAAGTTAATAGATATGGAAGGAATTCCTTTTGTCAGCTCAATTTTTGATATAAATTTTGCACTATACTTTCTTAAAAACCAGATTAGCGATGGAATATCATACATGCTCTGATGGTTTGCTGCAAATATGATCGGCCGATCAGTGGGTAAATCATGTTCATTTTAATTTATAGCAAATCCATTGGATTGGATGAAAAATGCAAAGTGATAATCCAAAGAAAAAATAAAATATTGGTGTAAGAATGTATCCGAAAAGTTTGCTCATTTGGTTTTAAAATAAAGCCACAAAGATAATGATTACAATTCGCCGTTTAAAATCATCAATTTCGTTTTCAAAATAGCAGCAACGCTCATCGAGTCGGTAATTTCATTATTTAGAACCATCTGATAAGCTTCATCAAATGGAAGTTTTCTAACCACCAATTCTTCTGTTTCTTCGGGCATGGCAATTCCCTGAATCAAATCGGTCGCGATGTAAATAATGCTTAATTCATCACTTACTGAATTGGACAAGTGCATACGCTGAATCTCCTTCCAATTTTTAGCACTCATACCTGTTTCTTCCAGCAATTCTCTTCTCGCACTTTCCAGCGGGTCTTCGCCAAGTGGACCACCACCTTCGGGAATTTCCCAGCTGTAGGCTTTCAGTGGAAAACGATATTGACCAACCAGCCAGGTATTATACTGCTCATCTAAAGGCAAAATGCCAATGGCTAGATTTTTGAAATGAACTTCGCCGTAAATTCCCTTTCCACCTGAGGGATTAATCACTTCATGTGCCGTAACCTTGATCCAATTGTTATCATATTTTACATCACTTTGAAGTGTTTTCCAAGGGTTTTGTTCTTCCATGCTGCAAATTACAAATATCCAATTTGAAATAAAATTTATTGTGGTTTGGCTGCTGGTGGAGGTGGAGGGATTTTTTTTGCGATTTTTGTGAATCGATAATTTAAGCTGAAAATGAAATTTTGGGTATTGTTTGTATTTAAGCTCTGTAAACGGAAGTTTTCGCCTTCGTTATAAATGGTATTGTTTCTATTTCCAAAAATATCGTTAAGCGTAATCCTAAAATTTAATCGATTGCTGAAAAACATTTTTCGGGCAGAGAAACTTGAGGTAATAGAACCTTTATTTCGCCCTTGCGCACTCACGTTGTTGGCATAATTCAAATTCGATTCAAATGCGGCTTTTTGAGGGAGTTGCATAGAAAAACCAAAGGTTCCTCTCACACTTAATCCATCTCTGTTTAATGAACTGTTTAGTTTTGAAGTGTATTTACTTTGAATAATGCTAAAATTTCCATTTGCCGATATCTTGATTGTAGGACGATAATTGCCTATTAAGATCAAGGCCACTGAGTTGTTTGTACCCACATTATCAAATGTACTTTCTGAACGGGCAGAAGTAGATCCAGGGATTAGAATAACTGTTCTAAATCGCTCGATAACGCCTTGACTGCTCGAATAAGAAAGACGGGGAGTGAAAGACCATTTTTGCCCAAATGCACCAAAACTAATATCCATTTGGTGGGTGTAAGAAGGAGAGAGGTTGGGATTTCCGTAAGAAATATTTAAAGTATCCACATTATTTACTTGAGGATTCAATGTGTTCTCCCTGGGGCGATTAATGCGTACGCTGTAAGTTGCGCCAAAATTATATCGTTTTTTGAAAAATCTATTAAGCGAAAGGTTTGGAAATACACTTAAATAGGGCTTTACGTTATAGTTTTCCCCCGTAGATAAATCAAATGCAACATTGGTAAGCTCTGTTCTTACACCAGTTTTAATTCCCCAGCCTGCATTTCGGTAATTGTAAGAGGCGTAGCCGGCCAGAATATTTTCATTATAAAGAAACTGATTACTCAATCTATTATTAGTAACAAACTGTTGTGTCTGGAAATTAAAGTTTTCAACCAGTAAATCATTATCATTTTTGCGATAATTATAAGCCAGACCAAGTTCTATACGATCTCTTTTTTTGAAAACGGGTTTATCATAATCAAGGTTAAAAGTCAAACCATTATTTCCAATGTTGTTGTTGTTTTGTTGTAGCGTTGATTTGGAAACTCCAATTGGTTCATAGGTGGTGTTGTAACTTCGAAGATCCAGGCTGCCGTTTGTATTAAAGGTCAACCCGATTGATAAATTTCCACCGCTAGTATCGGTTTGCAATTTATAATCAGCATTCACAACGAAATTATTACTTTTTCCATCGCCGCTATTGGTTTGATTTCTTGAGCGGTTTTGATTGCCATTAAAGCCAACTTTAAATCCTTTTTTCATTACAATGTTGATGATGCCTTCTCCATCGCCGCTATACCTTGCCGGTGGGTTGGTCAACACTTCAATTTTTTCTATTGCATCAGATGGCAAGACATTTAAAAGATCGGCAATGTTGGAGGTCATGTAGTCAGAGGGTTTCCCATCAATAAAAACACGTGTGCTTTTTTTACCGGCAATGGTGGCGTTTCCATCAATATCCATTTGCACCATTGGTACGTTTTTCAGAACATCAGTGGCTGTACTTCCTTCGGCAAGTAGGGTCGATCCTACATTATAAGTTACACCATCAGCTCCAAATTCTATAGCCGGTTTTTGCACGGTAATGGTAACTTCTTGTAATGAATTTTGTTCATTACTTAATTTCAAAGCACCTAAATTTTTATCAAAATCCTTATCGGTAATGATGATTCCATTCACAATGAGTGAAGAATAACCCACAAAACTTACTTTAATTCTGTAATTACCCGGCTTTAAGTTTTTGATGCTGAAAAAACCATCTTCATCAGTTGCCGAGGTGGTTACTGGCTGATCTGTTCCATCGATATACACGGAAACAATTGCCGAAGGGATGGATAAACCGCCAACTTCTTCTACTACTTTTCCGCTAATCGTTCCTTTTTCGGCAGCAAAAGCATTAGTCGCTAAAAATAGCGCCAACAAAATTAAGATGGATAGAGAGAGACGTTTTTTCAATGTTTGGATAGTTACTACAAAAAAGGCGTTTAAGAATATATCTTTAAACGCCTCTTTTAGAAATTAAAATGATCCTTCATCAGGACGGTTATCCTGTTGCTCGTCTTTTTTCTTGGTCTTATTTAAATTAAATGTTGTTTTTCCAAAGCGGTAAGAGAAAGTGAGGTTACCCATTGTGCCTTGCATCTGGCGCTCGAAATCAACTATTGTTGCTTTATCTTCAGTCGTCATACTCCATCTTCTGGTATTGAAAACATCTCTAACGTTAAAGCTCAAAGAAGCTTTTTTATTTGGGAAATCATATTTTGCACCGCCATCAATTCCGTACATGGCATTACGCTTTCCTTGCGCCATTACCTCTGGGGCACGATAATCTCCACGCAGTTGTAAGGAAACATCTTTAGCCACAGTTAGGTTCGCTGTAATATTTGCGTTCCAGCTAAATCCGCTGCTGGTAGGAATGTCAAATCTGGCATCGCCAGCAAACTTAGCTTGGTACAAGTTAACATTAGTGGTAAAGTTTAGCGCTTTCACTAAATCAAAACGACCGATTAACTCTAAACCTGTATTAATTTGGTTGGTTAAGTTTTGAGGTGTTGAGGTAATAATTCCATTAACCGGCGTACTTCTAACCCTTTGAATCACATCATTTGTTTGACGGAAATATAAGCTGGAAGTTAGCGTTACTTTTTTGAAATATTTGCTGTAACCTAATTCAAATGAGTGAACATCTTCCGGCAATAAATTCGGGTTACCTTGTCTATAATTAAATGGCTCTGAAACATCTAAAAATGGATTGGTATCCCAAGGGCGAGGACGGTTAACGCGACGGGTATAACTTACCTGTAACTGTTGCTCACCTTTTAGTTTTTGCGTCAAAAATACACTTGGGTACAATCTTCTGTAACGGATATTCCCATCGCTTCCAACTAAAACATTGCCATTATAACCTTCCAGGTGAGTATCCAAACGGGCATCTTCAGCCCTTAAACCAAGTTGGTAACCGAAATCTTTAATTTGGTTTTGATAGTTAAGGTATAAAGCATGAACCTGATCTTTACTGTTGAAATCATTAATCAACCTATTGTTACGAATTACAATTTCTGTGTTGGTCAATACTGAATCTGCATACTGGTTATTATCGCCCAAACGGATTTGGCTACGGTAACCTGCCTCAACTTTTCCAGTTTTACCAACAGGTAAGGTATAATCTGCCTGAATATTATAATTTGAGTTATTTCCAGTATTATAAATACGCTGTAAACTTGGATTAATATTTACATCTGTGCCATTTCTATTAGTAATGGTAGTATTATAAGCTTGATCGTTATCATTGTAACCTGAAGAATAACCAAAATTAAAGGTCAACTCTTCTTTTGGTTTTTTAAATTTTTGAGAATAATCCAGGTTTAAATCGTAACTGCTTCCGCTTCCCTGGTTTACGTTATTTCTGTTGCTGTATGAAACAGGACTTAAATTTCTAGCCAGTTGTCTAATGTCGATGTATTCATTTCTATCGTTTTCTCTAGCATTAAATCCACCAGAAAAACTTATTACACTTTTTGGTGCTAAATAGTAATCGATACCAGCTTTCGCATTGTGGCCTTTATCTAATGATGTAGATTTTGTATTCTGGCTTAAGAATGCAGTACTGCCGGCATCAGTTTTATAAGTAATGTCTTGAAAACCACCACCAATTCTGTTTCCATAACGATAACTGTAGTTTCCGTAAATATTCACTTTGCTGTTTTGGAAACTCAAATTTGTATTTGCGTTGTAGTTATCTCTATTTCCTGCAGTTACAGCAGCAGAACCATTGAAGCCTAATTTTGTATTTTTCTTCAATACAATGTTGATAATACCCGATTGCCCTTCAGCATCATATTTTGAAGAAGGATTGGTAATTACTTCCACACTTTCTATTGAACTTGCCGGAATGGATTGCAGAATTTGCGCCACATTTCCGCCAGCAATTAGTGAAGGTTTTCCATCAATTAAAACCCTAACGCCGCTTGATCCACGTAAACTCACGTTGCCATCCATATCGGTAGAAACAGAAGGGACGTTTTGCAATAAATCACTTGCAGATCCACCTTCACTGATTACACTTTGATCTACAGAGAAAATCTTTTTATCAATGCCCATCTGCATGCCTTGTTTTTGCCCTGTTACAGTAACTTCGCTCAAAATATTTCCTTTAGCAGTATTCATTTTAATATCGCCAAAGTTTAAAGTACCGGTTGCTGCGGTAATGGCTACATTATCCCTAACCATGGTTTGATAACCTACAAAACTGATCTTAAAAGTAAAATTTCCGGTAGGTAAATCGGCCATTGTAAAAGCACCATTAACATCTGTTTGTGCTATTTTTACATTTTTAGCGGTTGCTTTGTCGATTAAAACTGCTGTAGCAAAAGGTATGGTTTCTTGTGTTTTTGCATCTTTAAGTACACCTGTTATTTTCGCTTTTCCACCTGTTTGTGCAAAAAGACTAAAAGATAAACTTAATAGTAAAAAGGTAATTTGTATCGTCCTCGATTTAAAAATTCTCATTAAAATATAATATATGTTGTGTGTTTTCTTTAAAGGGAGACAAAGTAACGGCAACTAAGTTTAATTAAGGAGGCGTAACTATTTTATTACAGCCATTTTATAGTAATATTTTTGTTGGCTTTTTCTGCCTATTTGGTAATGTATTTGCGGTTAACTGGCTAAATACATAAACAATTAAACAATATTACAATTGGACAATAGCTAAATTCTTACTTTTGCTTTCGATGAAAAAAATATTAATCGTTGATGATTTACATCCAGCTTTTAAAGTGCAGGCCGTTGCAATGGGTTACCATGTGGATGATGAACCAAAAATTACCCGTCAGGAAACTTTAGATAAAATTAAAGATTACGAGGGTATTGCGGTTAGAACAAAGTTTAGAATTGATGCGGAGATTTTTGCTGCCGCACCAAACCTGAAATTTGTTGCCCGAGCAGGTGCTGGTTTAGATAACATTGATGATAAAATTGCTTTTGAACGAAATATCTCGTTGATTAATGCGCCAGAAGGAAATTGCGATGCCGTTGGCGAACATGCCACAGGTTTGCTTTTATCGCTGATGAATAATTTTCGCCAGGCTGATTTGGAAATCAGAAACGGTATCTGGGATCGTGAAGGAAACCGTGGTTATGAACTAAAAGGCAAAAAAGTAGGTATTATTGGTTACGGTTTTATGGGGCAAAGCTTTGCCAAAAAACTGGCAGGTTTTGAAGTGGATGTGATGGCTTACGACAAATATAAAACAGGTTTTTCTGATGAGTTTGCCCGCGAGGTAAGCATGGAAGAAATTGTTAAGCACAGCGATGTTTTGAGTTTGCATATTCCATTAACGGCAGAAACCAGACAGATGGTTGATGATGAATATTTCTTTCATTTTAAAAAACCAATTTTCTTCATCAATACCGCAAGAGGAGAAATTGTGAGTACCAAAGCGGTTTTAGAAGCTATTGAATCGGGTAAAATTTTGGGTGCAGGTTTAGATGTTTTGCAAACTGAAAAATTTCCGGCTTTGGGAGAACAGCCTTGGTATGAGGAATTGAAAAAGAATGAAAAAGTAATTTTAACACCGCATGTTGGTGGTTGGACATTCGATTCTTATCGTAAAATATCTGAAGTGTTGGCAGAAAAATTAAAGGGCTTGTAAGAGTTATTTCTTCCAGATAATTTTTACCGCCGACATTTTCTCGTTTTCCAATCTGATTTCAGGATAAACCTTGAAACCGTTTTTTAAATAAAAGTTTAGCGGAGATTTATAAATTTTACCGTTGGCTTTTTCGGCTTCTTCCTTATCGATAACCCAAGCATTTAAAACGAATTCATTTTCTTTAATCAAATTTAACATTTCTGTACCTTTACCTTGCCCATGAATTTTTTCATCTAAAATGATGGCAAACCATTTTTCATTTTCTCTAAAGAATTTGCTAGCCCAAGCTAATATTTCTCCTGAATCACACTCAAGTAAATAGTAAATAGGTTCTGATAAAGTTTTTAGATAGTCATCTAAACCTTTTAAATCGATGAAGCTTAATGATTTTGGGTATTCATTATTCCATAATTGATAAATTTTCTCCTTATCAGCAACATTGAGGTGGTTAGTATACCTTGACTTCATATTATTGAACAATTATATTAAGGTTATTTTTTTACTCTATTTCTATCCATTTTTTCTCAAAGTAAATATCTCGTTTTTTGTTCAAGCTGTCGGTAAGCTCAGCGACTATAAATTCGTTTTTTTTACCATTATATTTTAATGAGAAATTTTGGTTGCCCTTATTAATCTCATAATATGCACCATATTTACATTTAAATGGATTGTTCTGTACCTCATTTGTGAAAACAGAGAAGAGAATCATTTTTTCAGAATTCGTATTGGGCTGAGCATAGCCAAAAATCCTGTGATCGCTTTTAATATCTGCATGTAAGTAAAAGGAACTATCACCACTTTTTAACGGGATGTAAATTTTATTTAAAGCATCTTCGTTTAATGTTGTTAATGAGCGCTCTTCTTGTTTTTCAACGCCTAAATTTGCTTTATCTGTGGCTTTCTGATTTGAATCACTTAACAGTTTTTTTTCTATCTGTTTTACTGATTTATCTCCTTTTTTAATTTGTTTATTCTCATTTCTACAAGCTACTAAAACTACCAATACGAAAAAGGTGAGCATTATTTGTTTAGTGTAAATGTGATTTTTCTGGATTTTCATTGCTAAACATTAGGGTGAATGGGCAGGTGTTAAATATAAAATTTTTTGCTTTCTTAATGATAATGATCGGCTGCGTTTATCGTTTTAATTCATCTTCGTTAGGATAAATGCAGACATGAGACGTTTTGTAAATGATAGTCGATCCTCACATTCCATCATTTTATTGAAATGGTTTTATAACCTTCCTATTCTTATTTAGAATAACAAACAATTGCGAATTCTTCTCGAAATTTCAATCCTAATTTCCTAAATTGGAATATAAATTCTAACTAAATTATATCATGCCGAAAGATCATTTATACTCAACAACCGTAACCTGGACGGGCAATAAAGGCTCGGGTACAATGGATTATCGTTCCTACGATCGCGATTATCTTATCTCAGTTAAAGGAAAAGCTGATATTTCTGGTTCATCAGATTCTGCTTTTCTTGGCGATAAGTCTAAATACAATCCTGAAGATTTATTATTAGCGTCTATTTCCAGTTGCCACATGCTTTGGTATTTACACCTTTGTTCAAAAAATGAAATTGTGGTAATCGATTATAAAGATGAAGCAGTGGGAACGATGGAAGAGTCGGCTGATGGAAGTGGGAGATTTAGAGAAGTTACTTTGCATCCGCAGGTTTTAATCGCCGATAAAGCACACTTTAAACTTGCAGAATCATTACATAAAGAAGCTAATAAAATGTGTTTTATTGCCAACTCATTAAATTTTCCTGTTAAACATGAGCCAGTTTGCAAAGCTGAGAATGGCGTTTAAAGTAAAAAGTAGAAAGTAAAAAGTACAAAGTAAAAAGGTTTTTAGTTGGCAGTTTTCAATTTACAAACTGCCAACCAAAAACCGTTAACTATTTCACTGTATAAATATTATCATTTGGCGTAGCATCTACATAAATGCCATTATCCAATACAATCGATTTTATTTTACGATTGGTGTTAATCGTCATGGTAAACTCTTTTTGGTTCACCTTCCAAACTGCAGGTGTTTTATGGATGGTTTCCGTTTTTCCTTCAGTATCTGTTACCAAAATATCGAACGGTATGGCAAAACCGCCCACATTTTTGATTACAAATGTTATCTTACCAGAAGAGATTTCGGTTTTGCCAATAGCCAAATCCAGGTAGTTGTTGGTAAAGAACCAGTTTTGAAAAAACCAGTTTAAATTCTGTCCAGAGCCAGTGTTCATTGAGTTAAAGTAATCCCATGGGATGGGATGTTTCCCGTTCCAGGTATTCATGTAGTGATGCAAAGCTTTTTTGAAAAGATCATCGCCAAGCATATCTTTCAATGCCAAATAAGACAGTGAGGCTTTGCCATAAGAGTTATTGCCATAACCCGCACCCGAAACCTGATCGGACATGGAAATTACAGGTTGATCTTCTTCTGCAGATTTGTCATTGATATAATTGTTGACTCTAAATTTTTTGTAGAAATCATCAGCAGCTTGTTTTCCATGTTCGGCAATACCAATTAAATATTCAAAAGTAGTTGCCCAGCCTTCATCCATATAAGCATAACGGGTTTCGTTTATCCCCATAAAAAATGGAAAATAAGTGTGCGCTACCTCATGATCTTGCACCAACTGTGCAAAAACCGGATCTCCAAAATTTGAATCATTAACCATCATTGGATATTCCATATCTGCAAAACCTTGAAAGGCGATGCTCTTGGCGTAAGGATAAGGAATTCCCGGCCAGTTATTAGAGAACCAGGCCAAAGCATTGATGTTGTATTTTACAGAATTTAAGAAATCCTTTCCTGTGGTTGGGTTGTAAGCTGCTTGCGCACTTGCCCTTCTGCCGGTTTTCGAATCTACAATCACACTTCCGCCATCCCAAACATAATGATTACTTAAAGCAAAGGTTACATCAGGAATATGATCGGCTTTAAATTTCCAGGTATTCCAATCTTTTTGGGTAGTTACTTTTCCATTTTTCAACTCATCAACGGTTGCAATATTAACCACGCCATCCGTATTGTATGATTTTTTTAAACGTGCTGAAATTTCAGGTTGAAGTACTTCATCAGGATTTAAGAAATCGCCTGTGGCGTAAACCACATAATTTTTTGGTGCTTTAACAGAGAAGACGTAATCATTAAAATCATTATAAAACTCTGCTCTATCGGTATGTGGAATACGGTCCCAGCCATTGTAATCATCATAAACTGAAATGCGTGGGTAACTATAAGCTACAAAAAATGAGTTTGGATCAATTTGCCCTTCACGGCCGCTTTCTTTTGATAAAGGATATTCCCAATCTATTTTAACAGTGATTTTCGATTTGGGATTTAATGGCTTTTTCAAACGAACATTACCAACCGTTCCCCAGTTTTTTGAATCCACTTTGTATGTTTCTCCATCAACAGAAAATGAAGAAATATTTAATCCTGAGGTTAAAAAATCATCGCTTACCGCACCACCACGAGGGGAGGTTGGCTTATGCAAATTGTTTACAAATCTAATGGCAAGTGTTTTTAAAGTATCGCTACTGTTATTACTGTACACAATTTCTTCTTGTCCGCTTACCATTTTGGTTTCAGCATCTACTTTAATATCCATGGTGTAGCGACCATGATTTTGCCAATAATTTGCACCGGGATTTCCATTCATAGAACGTGTTCCCTTTTGGTAAGCTGCTTTTATATTTCGTGGCATATATAGCTCTTGCGCCGAAAGCGAGGAGGTGCCAAGCCCGATAAGCAAAGCTAAAGAAAGTAACTTTTTCATTTTTTGAGAATAATTTGAGCTAAAATATAACTCTTCGTTATAATTGAAGCAAGACTATGTAGCAAACCAACTATGTAGTCTTGTTTGTTTTTTATAGCGTTTGAATAAAAATTAATAGAGCAATGACAGAGGTAACGTATTACACACAAGAAGGATTAGATAAATTAAAAGAAGAAGTTCATTATCTAACTACCACCGGCCGTCAGCTAATTTCTAAAGCAATTGCTGAGGCGAGAGATAAAGGAGATTTATCTGAAAATGCAGAATACGATGCAGCTAAAGAAGCGCAGGGTTTGCATGAAGCGAAAATCTCTAAATTAAAAAATACATTGGCTAATGCACGCTTGATTGATGAGTCTAAAATGGATTTATCAAAAGTGTTGGCATTATCTATTGTTAAAATTAAAAACGTAAAGAATGGTGCAACCATGACTTACCAATTAGTTGCTGAAACTGAAGCGGACTTAAAAACAGGAAAAATCTCTGTTAAATCGCCAATCGCTCAAGGTTTGTTGGGTAAATCAGTTGGCGAATTTGCCGAAATTGAAGTGCCTGCAGGTAAAATGCAATTCGAAGTTTTAGAAATCTCTAGATAACAAGAGTTAAAAGTTATGGGCTTCAGGTTGTAAGACTATACCTATAACTTATAACCTACAACTTAATTATGACTATCTTTTCAAAAATTGTTGCTGGCGAAATTCCTGCACACGTTGTTGCCGAAACCGTTGAGTATTTAGCTTTTTTAGATGTTCAGCCGTTAACGGCGGGTCATGTTTTAGTGATTCCGAAAATCGAAGTAGATTATATTTTCGATGCAGACGAAGATTTGTATGTTGGCCTTTGGATGTTTGCAAAGATTGTAGCAAAAGGAGTAAAGACTGCCTTTCCTTGTAAAAAGGTAGGTGTTTCAGTAATTGGGTTAGAAGTGCCACATGCACATATTCATTTAATTCCTATGAACAATGTAAGCGATATGAACTTCAGCAAAGAAAAATTGAAACCAACGCAGGAAGAACTTGCAGAGGCTGCTGAAAAGATTAAGCAAGCTTTGCTGGACGCGTAAAGATTTGGTATTTAAGAAATATATATGCCCGACAGAAATGCCGGGCATTTTTTTTGATCTAGTGTTTTTAGGTGCTGCTAATGGGTTAGGGATTCTTCGTTGCACTCAGAATGACATTTTACTTTCGTCTTTGCTTCTCCCGATATTTCATCGGGAGAAGCAATCTCATTCCTAAAAGAGAAGATTGCCGCGTCGTGAAATACTCCCTCGTAATGACGACCGCCCCAAACATCACTCACATTGATTTTTATGAAATAAATTAACCCTTAGAATGATAGCAGGTTCAAAACATGAATCGCAATAACATCACTTCTTCAAATAAGGATTTTGATTCGGCAGGGGCACAAAGTCTGTTTCTCCAGGCACTGGTTTAAATTTTTGTTCCAGCCAGTTTTGCTTGGCTTTTTCAATCAATTCTTTATCAGATGCGACGAAATTCCAGTAAATAAACCTTTCTTCTGGAAAAGGCTCTCCACCAAAAATGTAAACCGTGGTATTTTCGAGCATGGTAAATTCACATAGTTTAGCATCATTGGCAATGAGTATCAACTTCGGTTCGAACAAATGTCCATCACTTTCTATTCCTCCTTCCAAAATATAAAGGGCGCTTTCGCCGAAAAGATGATCGCCAATGTTTAATTTTTGTCTGTTTGTACTTTTAATCTCTATAAAATAAAGCGGACAGTAAACCGGAACCGGCGATTTTTTACCAAACGCCTCACCTGCAATCAATTTAATATTTACCCCATCTTGTTCCCAACTCGGAATATCTTTATCATCCACATGAAAAAATTCGGGTTCCATTTGTTCAAGGGCTTTTGGCAAGGCTACCCAAATTTGTAAACCATGTAGTATTTTATCTGTGTGGCGTAGGTATTCAGGCGTTCTTTCTGAATGAGCAATTCCACTTCCAGAAGTCATCCAATTTACCTGGCCAGGCTTAATAATCACATCAGTTCCTAAACTATCTCTATGCTCTATTTCGCCTTCAAAAAGAAAAGTTAAAGTTGATAAACCAATATGAGGATGGGGTGGCACATCCAGATTCTCATGATCGCTCATTGCCGCTGGCCCCATGTGATCGATAAATGCAAAAGGACCAACCATTCTTTTTTCTCCCTTGTCAAAAACCAATTACCATCGTAGTTTCCTCCGCAGTGGAGAAGTCTTTGGATTTAGTTTATCTACTTAACAGCGATTAAATCGCTTAGCTATTTTTGCGCTCGTTAGAAACGAGCGCAGGCAAAAAAAAGCATCTCATTGCTGAGATGCTTTTGCACTATATGTATTAAAAAGAAAAATTAAACCAATTCTGCTAATGCCTCTTTACTGAAACCTTTCAGTTGATCCATTTGGTTGTTTTTGATTTTTTTAACCCAGTTCGCATCAGCCAATAACGGGCGACCAACAGCTACTAAATCAAAATCGCCGCGATCCATTCTGCGTACCAATTCATCTAAAGAGCTTGGTTGTGAACTTTGACCAGCGAAGGCACCAAAAAAGTCTCCATCTAAACCAACTGAACCCACAGATATTGTTGCTTTACCCGTAATTTTTTTAGCCCAACCTGCAAAATTCAAGTCAGATCCCTCAAATTCTGGTTCCCAGAAACGGCGTTGTGAGCAATGGAAAATATCAATGCCTGCATCAGCTAAAGGCGTTAACCATTGTTCCATTTCTGTTTCGTTTTTAGCCAATTTGAAATCGTAAGCAGCAGGCTTAAATTGTGATAAACGAATAATCAATGCGAAATCTTCTCCAACACGCTTGCGCACTTCTTTAATTACCTCAACGCCAAAACGAGTACGTTCAGCTAAGGTTTTACCACCATAAATATCAGTGCGGTTATTGGTTGCATCCCAAAAAAACTGATCAATTAAATATTGATGCGCACCATGAATTTCTACAGTATCAAAGCCCAAAGCTTTAGCATCAGCGGCAGCCTGACCAAAAGCAGCAATGGTATCAGCAATTGCTGCATCTGTCATTGGTACACCGTTTTCAAAACCCGGACTATTTAAACTCGAAGGACCTTCAAATGGCGCACTTGGCAGCCAGCCCGATGCATGATTGGCATGGATACCCTGATGCCAAATCTGTGGACCCATTTGTCCGCCGGCAGCGTGTACATCCTGAATTACTTTTTGCCAGCCTGTTAAAGCCTGGTCTCCATAAAAATGAGGAATATTTGGGTCGGCCGATGAAGAAGGACGGTTGATTACTGTACCTTCAGAAAGAATTAATCCAACTTCGCCAGCAGCTCTTTTTGCATAATATTCAGCCACTGCATCAGTCGGAACTCCATTTGGAGAAAATGACCTCGTCATTGGTGCCATTACAATTCTGTTTTTTGTATTTAATGTTTTTAAGCTAAATGGCTTAAATAAACTATCAGTATTCATATTATTTTTATTTTATAATTCTGTGTTGATGATTTCACTTAATTTTTCCAAACCCTCTTTATTGCGTTTATAGTATGTCCATTGCCCAACACGCGTAGCGCAAACTAAATCTGCCCGTTGTAAAATGGATAGGTATTCGGAAATGGTACTTTGAGATAAACCAGCTTTATTTTGAATTTGCCCCACACAAACACCAACATTTTCGAAATCGGCATTTGGCTGCTCCGGAAAGTTTTCTGCCGGCTGTTTTAGCCAGTTTAAAATTTGTAAACGGGTTTTGTTCGATAAAGCTTTAAAAATTTCTACTTGATCCATGATGCAAATGTATATCGACTTTTCCCGATATACCAATTATAAATATGAAGTTTACAATACTGTGTAAAACGTGGGAATAAACGTTTATAAAACGTTTTTGCATTAAATAAGATTATTAAATTTTGTTAGGATATAACTTAAACAATTTCTTACATTCGTTTAATCATTCTAACCAAATGTCTACCTATCAATCATTAACCGATCACGAACTTTTCGTCCTCATGCAGGATGGGGATAAATTTGCTTTCGAGGAAATCTACGAGCGCTTTAATGGTTTATTATACATTTACGCTTGCAAAATGGTGTCTGATCGGGAAGATGCCCGCGATATTGTTCAGGAGATTTTTGTTTACTTATGGAGTAACCCTAACATTCAAATCAAAACACAACTTTCCAGATATTTATACACCGCTGTACGTTATAAAATTTTCGACTGGCTGGATAAGAATAAATCACGATTAAGTTATCTGCAATCGCTGGAAGACTTTTCTCAAAAGGGAGATTATGTAACCGATGATTACATCCGAGAGCGAGAATTTGCATCTTTAATTGAAAAGGAGGTTTCCTTGTTACCGCCAAAAATGCGGTTGATTTTTGAGATGAGCCGCCAGCAGCATTTAAGCCAAAAACAAATTGCAGAAATACTTCATCTATCTGATAAAACCGTTAAAAAACAAATGAGCAATGCGCTTAAGGTTTTGCGTTTGAAATTAACATCGTTTTTGTTATTGGCCATTATCTTATTGATTAAATAATTTTTGGAAAGCAAATTGCTGCTTATCAGTTTCTTCTGTCCCGCTTTTGCTTTAATCTTTTTGTTAAAGTTGGTGCTTCGTTAAAATTATTACAACAAAAAGTATTATCGCAACAATCGCGTTTAGGTAACTTGGGCCTGTGCACATCAATCATTTCTAAACCTGACATTGCGGATACCGGCCCTGTGGTTAAGGCCTGAAGGCGTATGAGCATGTGGCAGGAACAAACAATGAAATGAAATGCAGACCCTGCTTTTGTAAAAATTTAAAAAATAAAAATATTTTCATTCCATCTACTACCTGGGCCTCCCTCAACCTACATGTATTTAATTAGCCAAATATTTTGAAATGAATAAAGAGGAAGTTGCAAAACTTTTAGAAAGATACAGCGCCGGACTTTGTACTGAAGAGGAAATTACTTTGGTAGAATCGTGGCACCTGAAGGAGCTTTCAAAACAGAATTCTGATGTAGACCATGCGGAGTTAACTGATGCCCGTGAAAAAATCTGGTCGGCAATTCAAGAAGAAACCAGCATCAAATCTGGAAACAATAAAATACTTTGGTTTAAAATAGCTGCAGCTGCGGTAGTACTTTTTTTTATTGGTATAGTCATTAAGCATGAGGTAAAAAAAGATACCGAAGCCGAACAAACAGTAAATCAAATTCATCAAAAAATTATTCATCCTGGCGGTAACAAAGCTACCTTAACTTTAAGTGATGGCTCCAAAATTTCACTTACTGATGCTTCAAATGGTATAATTGCCAAACAGGCTGGAATAAATATTACCAAAACCAAAAATGGATCGCTAATTTATACAATCGGCAATGCATCAGCAGGAAAAAAAGATTTATACAATACCATTGAAACGCCACGAGGCGGTCAATACCAAATCAATCTTCCTGATGGAACGAAAGTTTGGCTGAATGCCGAATCATCTTTAAGATACCCGGCCACATTTGACCAAGGTAAAAGATTGGTAGAATTAAAAGGAGAGGCTTACTTTGAAGTGGCTAAACGTTTAGATAAAAATGGGATCCGTTTACCGTTTAAGGTTAAAACAGAATTGGGCACAGGTCGAAATCAAGAAGTAGAGGTGTTGGGTACACACTTCAATATAAATGCTTATCGCAGCGAACCGAGCAACAAAACAACTTTGCTTGAGGGAAGCGTTAGAATTAAAAATTTACAATCGAACAAAGCAGGATTACTTAAACCTGGTCAGCAATCTTCAATCAGTTCGGCTTCGCCACTCATATTTATATCTGAGGTAGATGCCGGGGAAGCTGTTGCCTAAAACCGGAAGCGCGGCAACGCTCCCGGCCATATTTAAGGCTTTATTCTAATCGTAAAATTGTGAGATACAACTATTCCAAACCTAATAACCAAATATATGAATTTTTATACTGAATGGCTGCCCCAACCAAAAGGGCGCCTGTTTAAATTTCTGTTGATTATGAAATTGACTTTTGTCTTGCTAATCACTTCTTTTTTACAGCTCAGTTACGGAGCTGCCAATGCGCAAAACGTAACATTATCTGAAAAAAATACATCGCTACTCAAGGTTTTTCGCAAGATAAATAAAGATGTAGGATACAATTTTCTATATGATCTTGATTTATTAAAAGAGGCGAGACCTGTAACAATCGAAATCAAAAACACAGATATTAAGGAAGCCTTAAAACGAATATTTAGCGAACAACCGCTAGGCTACACAATAAAAAACAATACCATTATTATCCATCGTAAGGCAATTGAGGGCATGCCTTTAATCTTCAAGTCTTTTGTTGATATCAGAGGTAAAGTGGTCGATGAAAATGGTCAGCCGATGGCTGGTGCCAGCGTAAAAGTTAAAGGCTCAAATTTAGGAGCGGTAACTGATGCAACTGGTACCTTCAACTTACGTGATGTAACTGAAGGCGCAACATTGGTTATTTCATACATCGGTTATGAAAATAAAGAAGTAGCTGCTGCAAACGGGCTAACCATTACGTTAACTCCACAAGCAGGTTGCCAATGGGGTAATTATTGTTTCTACGAAAAAAGGTTCAAACACAGGCAGAGTGCGTGTGGAATACAACAATTATATTGGTACGCAAGCGCCTTCAACCCGTTTGAATTTACTAAACGCTACACAATACGCTACCATTTATAACGAATCGCAACTGGCAGATGGCGTTACTGCTGTTCGTTTCCCAAACCCAGCACAATATGGCGTAGGAACGGATTGGCAAGATGCTGTTTTTAATAATAAAGCCATGATTCAAAACCACGATTTGAACATGAGCGGTGGTAATGATAAATCGATCTATTACGGGTCATTCAGTTATTTTGATCAGGATGGTATTGTGGCAACATCAAACTCTAAATTCAAAAGATTTACGGCCAGATTTAACTTCGAACACAAAATTACTAAAAATATCAAATTTGGTAATTCGATTGGTTACACCAGAATTAACTCTATTGGGGTAAGTACCAATACGGAATATGGTTCACCATTAAGCAGAGCCATTAATATGGACCCAATTACACCAGTTGTTGAAATGGATCCTGCTAAATATGGTTTACCAAAGTATTTGAACAATCCTGTAGTTAGAAATGATGCTGGTTTCCCATACGGAATTTCTGATTACGCACAATCTGAAGTATTAAACCCGGTTGCTGCTTTACAAGTTGCGCAAGGCAATTCATGGAGCGATAAAGTAGTTGGAAATGCCTTTGTTGAAGTTGAATTTTTAAAGGGTTTAAAACTAAGAAGTACAGGTGGCGTGGATTTAGCTTTCTGGGGAGGACAATCTTTTCGCCCAATTTATTATCTAAACTCTATTAATCAATCTACTTTAACTGCTTTTACGAGAGATAGTAACAGAGGATTATTTTGGTCATTGGAAAATACATTGAGTTACGATAAAACGATCGGAAAGCATGTAATTACCGCTTTGGTGGGCTATTCTGCTCAAAAAAATAAAGGCGAAACCAATGGCGGTATTAAAGAGGGAATTCCGGTAGATAATATTAGAGATGCTTCTTTGCAATTCCCTGTAGCCAGAACCAATTCTGATTTTTACGGTGGAGAGTATCAAAATACACTGAATTCTATTTTTGGAAGGATCATTTATAACTATGACGAAAAATATCTGTTTACGGGTATCATTCGTAGAGATGGTTCCTCACGTTTTGGTCCAAATAATAAATACGGTTATTTCCCTTCAGGCTCTGCCGGTTGGGTAGCCTCACGAGAAGATTTTTGGCCAAAAAATAACATCGTTACCTTCTTAAAATTCAGGGGCTCTTATGGTATCAACGGTAACGATGCCATTCCTGATTTTAGTTATCTGGCTACAGTTAGTGGTGGCCGTAATTATTCTTTAGGAACAGCTTCTGGTCAGGCTTTAACCAATGGTGTGAGCCCAAATGCACTTTCTAATCCTGATTTGAAATGGGAAGAAACTTCATCATTCGATTTAGGTTTCGATGCCACCCTTTTTCAAGGGATTACTTTATCTACCAGCTATTTCAATAAAAAAACATACGGCATGTTATTGCAACAGGTTGTTCCATCTTACGTGGGTAATTCTGGCCCGTATGCTAATACAGCTGATTTATACAACCGTGGTTTTGAGATTGAATTAGGTTGGAATAAAACCGTTGGCGAAGTAAGTTTCCGCGTTGCAGGTAATGCATCATTCATTAAAAATGAAGTGACTTTATTGGGGGCTGATAAGGATTATTTGCCGAGCAGACAAACCATTACGCCTCAAAGTTTAGAGGTTACCCGAGTGGCTGTTGGGCAATCTGTTGATTCGTTTTTCGGCTACCAAACTGCTGGATTATTCCAAAACCAAGCCGAAATTAACAACTACAAAAATGGCGCTGGCGCACTAATTCAGCCGAATGCAAAACCTGGTGATATTAAGTTTCTGGATTTAAACGGAGATGGATTAATCAGCGATGCTGATAGAACTTTCTTAGGAAGATCAAATCCAAACTTCACTTATGGTTTAACATTTTCTGCGAAATATAAAGGCTTTGATGTTTCAATTTTCGGACAAGGTGTTTCGGGAAACATGATTTTTAATGGTTTGAGAAGATTCGATTTAAGTCCATCTAACTACACCACAAACATTTTAAACCGTTGGACTGGCGAAGGAACAAGTAATACTGTACCTCGTGCTACTTTGGCTGATGATAACAAAAACTATAGTCGCGTTTCGAGTTTGTTTTTGGAAAGTGGTGCCTATTTCAGGTTAAAAAATGTTCAACTGGGTTACACCTTGCCAAAAACATTGGTTAACAAAGTTGGAATCGATAACCTGAAGTTTTATGTAATGGCTAATAACCTGTTCACACTAACTAAATACAACGGTTATGATCCTGAAATTGGTGGTGGTAGTTTAGGTGTCGATCGTGGTTTCTATCCACAAGCCAGATCATTTTTTGTAGGTGTTAATGTTGGATTTTAATAATACTCATATGAAAAGTAAACATATAAAATATTCGATAGCCATTTTGGCAATCATGCAGTTAACGGTTTCCTGCAAAAAAGACTTTTTGGAATTAACCCCAAAAGGTACTGCGACAGAAGAAAACTTCTATCGCAATGAAACCGAAGTTTATCAAGGCTTAATTGCTGTGTATGATGTAATGCAATGGGGAACAAGCGGTGGTTACACCATGAAACAACCTTTGTTAAGTGCTGCTTCTGATGATTGTTGGGCGGGTGGCGGTAATGCTTCCGATCAACCGGGTTGGGTGGCTTATGATAATTTTAACATGGATTCGAGATTAGGGCCACAGGTTGGTTTATGGTCTAAAAACTTTACAGGAGTAAATCGTGCCAACATTATTCTGGAAAAAATTGAAAAGGCAACTACGTTAAGTGCGCCATTCAAATCAAGAGTAACCGCTGAAGCGAAATTTCTAAGAGCTTATTTTTATTTTGATCTGGTTAGGTTTTTTGGCAATGTTCCGTTAATTATCAAACAAATCCCAACGGCAGAATTGTATACACAAACGCAATCTCCCCCTGCAGCCATTTATGCACAAGTAGAAAAAGATTTGAGAGAGGCTTTCCCTAATTTACCTGCAACTGTAGCAGCAAATGAGAAAGGTCGTATCTCTAGAGGAACAGCCAAAGCGCTATTGGGCAAAGTTTTACTTTATCAAAATGATAATGGTAAAATGGCTGAAGCCGCAACTTTATTCAACGATGTGAACAAAACAGGTAATGAATACGGTTACTCATTGCTGCCAAATTACGCTGATATTTTCCGTCCTGATAATAAATTCAATGCGGAAGTAATTCTGGGAATTCCTCATTCAACTTTAGCTGCCTGGGGCGATTGGGGCTGGGTGAACGGTGGAGAAGGCAATGTTGCGCCACAATTTGTTGGTATGGATAGCTATAATGGCGATACCTATTCTGCTGGCTGGGGTTTCTGCCCGGTAACGTTGGATTTAGTTAATGCCATGAAAGCAGATCCACGTTTTGCCACTTCGATTATTGATGGAGCAGCACTTAAAGCCGCCGGTGGTACTTATACTGCTCGTTACCAAAATACCGATTACTTCATCAAAAAATACGCGCCATTAAAAGCTTATCGTTCAAATAGTGGTGTTGCTGAATTAAACTGGCCAATTGATGAGATTGAAATCCGCGTAGCAGATACTTATTTAATGGAAGCTGAGGCTTTGTTAAGGTCTGGTGGAAATGCTGCCCGTGCTTTAGAATTGTTAACTGCGGTTCGTGCCAGAGTTGGTTTGGCTGCGGTTCCAGCTACGCTTGATAATATTTATAATGAACGCCGCTTGGAACTGGCTTTTGAAGGTCATCGATTCTTCGATTTGGTACGCACCAACAGAGCAGTCGCTGTGTTAGGTTCGGTTGGATACAAAGCAGGTAAAAGTGAGCTATTACCCGTTCCTCAACAAGAAATTGATTTAACAAAAGGCGTTATTAAACAAAATCCAGGCTATAATTAATTAGAGGTATCATGAAATTAAATCATATCATTAAACAAACAGCCGGATTTTTAAGTCTGCTGATTGTGCTAAGCTTTAGTGCTTGCAAAAAAGAAAATACCAATAAAGATTTGGATGCTGCACCAACGGCAGATCAGGTTAAATTTACAGTTACACCAAGCGCTACAAATGCCAATGTGGTTACTTTAGTTAACCAATCGCCAGGCTTTAAAGCCCTTTGGGATTTCGGAAATGGTGCTACAGCTGATGGAAATTCCGTTACTGCATCATACCCTTTGGCTGGAACTTATAACGTAAAATTAACCATCGCAACAGCAGGCGGTTCAGTATCAAGTACAAAAACAGTTGTAATTGCGGCCACAAATCCTGCAATGTTAACTGATCCAGCTTTTACCACTTTATCCGGAGGTTTATCAAATACCGCTGGATTTACCTGGGTTATCGATCAGAAATCTGCCGGTCATTTAGGTGTAGGCCCGATTACTTCACAAGCTCCAGATTGGTATCAGGCTGCTGCTGATGAAAAAAACGGATTGGGCTTTTACGATGACGAGATGACTTTTAACATGAATGCATTGAAATATACGTATGACAATAAAGGAACAACTTTCGCCAACGCGGCAAATGCGCCCGGCATTGGTGGCCCTGGCGGATCAAGTGATCCAACGGTAAATTACACCCCGCCAACCAATTTAACCTGGTTGGTAACCGAAACAAATGGCGTTAAATACCTTACGATTTCTGGCGGAGGTTTCATCAGTTATTATTTAGGAGTATCTCAATACCAGATTTTATCGTTAAATGAAAATGAAATGTGGTTGCGTTGCCTAGATAAAGCAAATGCTGGAAATGCCTGGTACTTGAAACTGGTTAAAAAAGGTTATGTGAGACCAGTGGTGCAAAAACCACTACAAGCGGCAAACTTAAGCGATGATTTTCAAACTGCATCTGGAATGGCATGGACTGCAGAAAATATAGATTATAATCACAGCTATGATAACCCATTTAAATTTCCATCAAATACCTCATCAAAAGTAGCTTATTACGAAAAAAGAACTGGCAATGATGGTCAATATGGAAATCTCAATATCACACTTCCATATCGTTTCAATTTGACCACGACCAATAAAATAAGATTGAAAGTCTTCATTCCTGGTGGAAATGATTTTACTAAAGTGAAGCCAACAGTTGCTGTGAAATTACAAAACTCGTTGCTGGGCGGCAATGCCTATACCACTCAAATCGAAATTGTGAAAACCATTACCGCTGCTCAATATAACACTTGGGTACAGCTGGAATTTGACTATTCGGCTTCTGCAAATCAAACTTTATATGATAAAATTGTTGTTCAGCTTGGAGGCGAAGGTCATCCAAATCCGGGCATCTTCTATATCGATGATTTCGAATTTAAATAGAATTGCTTTAAGATCAGTTTGCACTTAAGGGCAAACTGATCTTTTAAATTTTTACCTCATGAAAAGATCAATGAATTATTTAAAGAAAACGGGTTTTAGTGCATTAGCAATTGCAATCATTGCATTGAGTTCTTGTTCGAAAAAAACAGGAGATGACGGGCCAGTTTACGTTCCACCTACTCCTGCAGGACCACCCGTTGATAAAGGATGGACATTTGAAAGCACCCCAACCTGGGCAGATGAATTTACAAATACAGGCGCACCACTAAGCAGTAATTGGGATTACGATACCGGAGGAAGTGGCTGGGGAAATAATGAACTACAATTTTATACTAACACCACCAACAATGCACAGGTTGCCAATGGTATTTTAACCATTACCGCAAAAAAAGAAAATATGGGCGGTATGGCTTATACTTCCGCTCGTATGGTTACCCGAAATAAGCTTGATGCCTTGTATGGCCGTTTCGAAATTAAAGCAAAACTGCCTTTTGGAAAAGGAACCTGGCCGGCCATTTGGATGTTACCAACTGATCGTTTTTACGGCGATTGGCCAAAATCAGGCGAAATTGATATTATGGAACATGTAGGTTATGATCAGGATATGGTTCACTTCACCACGCATACCGAAGCCTACTATTTCAAAATCAATACCCAGAAATCGAGCACCAAAAAAATTGATGGCGTAAGCACAGCTTTTCATCTTTACCGCGTTGATTGGACACCTTACGCAATTCGTGGATATTTTGACGATGTTAAAGTTTTTGAATTTGCCAACGAAGGTACTGGCTACAAAGCCTGGCCATTCGATAAACGTTTCCATTTGCTATTAAACATTGCTGTTGGCGGCGATTGGGGAGGATCACAAGGTGTTGATGCCTCTATCTGGCCACAAAAAATGGACGTAGATTATGTTCGTTATTATAAAATGATAGAAAAATAATTGCTGGTTAAGTTTGATTGTTAAAGTCGTTCCTTTTGGAACGGCTTTTTTCCCCTTTAGTCGTCACTCTGAATTTATTTCAGAGTCTTCGATGCTATTAAGATGCTGAAATAAATTCAGCATGATGATTTTAGAAAAAATCCCGCCAAAAAGAAACGGGGATAAATCATACCGACCTATCCCCGTCATCTAAATTAACGCTCTCATATATATAAACAACCAAAAAGGCAATTTATTATATGGCGTTTAAAAAAAATTATTTTTTTATCGCAGGCTTTTTTGCTGCAGCTTTTGGTTTCTTTTCAACAGCTGGTGTTTCTTCATCGCTAACCAGTTTTTTCTTAGCAGGTGCTTTTGCTTTTTTTACTTCTGAAACAGGCTCTTCAACCGTTTCAGTTTTCTTTTTTGCAGGCGCTTTAGCTTTTTTAGTTTCAGCAGGAACAGTTTCTTCTTCCGCAACTGCTTTTTTCTTAGCCGGTACTTTAGCCTTTTTAACTTCTTCAACCGGAGTTTCTACAGCCACTTCTTCTTTCACTTCAGCACCCTTTGGCGCATCAACATTTTGTAGGTAGTTCGCCAAAATTTGTCTTAAATAAACCTCAGGCTTTGGCATATTAATAATGTGCCCAGGTTCTTTATCTTGAGATTGTTTAATGTACGCTGATTTAATTTTGCCCCAATCTTTAGAGTAAAGTTTGATAAACATCTCCACAAATTGTTCGTCTGTATATTTTTTAGGCAACCTACCCAGTACTGCCTGAATTTTTTCTTCTTTTTTATGTAATACCGCCATCGCTTTTATTTTCCGCAAAGATAACCGATATTACAGATAATCATGTAAATACGAAATTTAAACTTTATAAATGCCACCCAAAATGCTTTCTTCTTATCTGCTGGGATAAAAATTGCCAATAAAAAACCTAAATCTATACGGCTACTTCTTCTAAAATAACTTCAGCTTTTCTACTGGTAACCAATCTTTCACGATGCTGAATACCCCAATTTCTTAACTCATTGATCACATTATCCAATGAGCTGCTATAGTCAGTTAATTCATAAGTTACCGTTACCGGAGTAGTTGAATACACTTTTCGAATTACAAATTCATTCAATTCTAAATCTTTCAACTCCTTGGATAAAATTTTAGGGGTAATCTCTCCGAGAGATTTTTGGATTTCGTTAAACCGCTTTGGCCCATCCTGCAAAGAAAGAATTAAAGGTAGTTTCCATTTACCATTTAAAACATATAACGCATCCTTAACTGCATTTAAACTAGCGCTGCAGGTTTCTTTAGTATGGTGTTCTTTTTTAAATGCCATGTTGTAAAGTTAAAAGCTTTCTCAAAGGATACCGCTATCCTTTGGGAAAGTAGTATCTATTTGATAGTATATAAGTGTAAATTTGAATAAAAAAAACATGAACACAAAAACCTTCAAAATTATTTATTGGATCGCAACAAGTCTAGTTGCCATCATGATGATTTTCTCTGCCTATTCTTATTTCACAAATCCTGATGTTAAACAAGGATTTCAGCATTTAGGCTTCCCTGACTATTTTAGGGTGGAACTCGCTATAGCGAAAATTTTGGGAGCAATTCTTCTCATCGTTCCAATCAAAACGGAGTTTAAAGAGTGGGCTTATGCGGGTTTTGCCTTTACGTTTATCTCCGCTTTCATTGCGCACAATGCATCTGGCGATCCGGTTAGCAATCAAGTTGGGCCGATTATATTTTTGCTTGTCTTGGCATTATCTTATTTTACTTACCAAAGAACTAAAATTGTCAATTAACATTTGGGCGTTCCTCCAAATCCTTGAAAAGAGGATTTGGAGTCGGGCTTTTCAGGGCTTCGCTTTGCTGCGGTACCGATGAAGAATCGGTACTAAACCCTTACAATCCCTAACGCAAACCGCATAAAGCAGAAATATAACGCCTACTTTTTCTTCCAGCCCTTTTGCATTTTCTTATAAGCCTTTTTGCTTATTTTCGATTTCTTTTTAGAGCGTGATTTACCCTTCTTTTTTCGGGCATTGATGTTATTCACCAGGGAGTTTTTTACACCAAGTTTATTCTTTTTACCCCCTTTTTTCTTCTTGTCCTTTTTCTTGCTGCCTTTTTTCTTTCCAGCTTTCTTTTTTTCTTTCGCCATTTCTTAAGATCATTTATTAATTAAATGTTAACATTAAGATTTTAGTAAAAGTTCTAAAAAACTACAATTGAGCCTAGCTGGAATATTATTTCAATTCCATGGCTAAAACGGGGTAAGGTTTACCGGCATCATCGTTTTCGAAACGTTCGGTAATTACAAAACCCAAATGTTTATAAAACCCTACTGCTTGTTCATTTTGCTCATTAACATCAACCTTATTTACATTGTTCTCCGCAATTGCAAATTCAACAAAGCGTTTTCCAATGCCTTTACCTCGCTGATCGGGATGAATAAATAACATTTGAATAGTATCACCAGATAGACCTAAAAAACCTTGAATGGCATGATGTTCCTTAATACAATACAAATTAACCTGATCAAAGTATTTCTGCAAGATGAGTTTTTTATAGCTTAAAATATCAGCTTCATTTAAGAAATGATGGGTAGCTCTTACTGAAGCTTCCCAAACTTGAATGAGCTTTGTATAATCTTCAGAACAGGCTTTTGTCATGGTAAATTCTTTCATGGATGAGGTTAAATTAAACTTAAATCAGGCAAAGCAGTAAAATTAATTGATATCAATATGATACATTATTCAGTTTGTAACTGTTAACACGATCCAATTATTTATACATTAATTTTAAGTGGATTTCTAAATTGAAAAATCTACGTCAACGGTTATTTAAATAAACCCTGCGAATAATAATTTGTTCAGTGCGTATTTACATTATGGTTAAAATACATTGTAATTGGTGTTAAACTTGCTTTCTGATTTAGTAACGAATCCATAACATTCATTACATGGCTAAACAAATTAAAGCAATTAAGTGTCCGCATTGCGGAAGTATTGGTAAAACGGAAATCAAAGCCGATCATTTTAAGTGCAACAGCTGCAATACAGAATATTTTCTGGACAATGATGATATCAATATCAACCATAATATAAACTACAATTCTCCCACGCCATTTTCTGGTTCACCAGGTGTAAAAAAATTAGGTTTAATAGTTGGTGCTGTGGTGATAGCATTTATACTATTTACGCTAGCCATTCCTTTATTATTTAGCAGTAGAAAAAGCGTTAATCGAAATGAATATGTCAGGCCAGAATTTAGTTGGTATTCTAGTGATGTAAGCGCTTACGCCAACAAAGATGGTCAGCCGATAGTGGTAATACTTGGCGTAAAAAGGTATTCGGGCAATGATAATGGAAATGAAACAGGAGAATATATCAGTTTTTATAATCTTTTATCAGATAAAGAGCTTAAGACACAAAAAACTGGAACTTTTAGCCTATCTAATGCTAATGATTTTAAATTAAAACAATTCAGCAATGGCGATTTCTATGGTATAGCGAATAAAGCAAAGGTTTATAAAATTGATAAGGAGAATTTATTGGCAAGTAATGTTACGCAGTCTTTATTTAAAGATCATGCAAAATTGGCGAGTGGAATCGCGAATGCAGAGTTTGCTTACGATAGTTATGGTGAAGCTTTTAATGTAATGAGCAATGAAGGTACAAGTGTTTTCTTTTTTCCATTGGTAAATAAAATATATACTCAGGATGAGGTTTATGCAGAACAACGCAAGTTAGAAGTTGCATTGCCTAATGAGGTGTTGCAAACTAGATTTGAGTTCTCTCATAAATCAGATGATTATCCGGAAGAAAAAATACAGCTTTTTAAATATACCAAGCGTGATACCAAAGGCGAGCCGGATGACGACGTCATATTGGAATGGCAACAGTCTTCTTCAACTAATGAGAAACGTATAACTTTTGGCACTAACATTATGCGCAGTTATGTCGATTTAACGCCTGGCAGATTGTATTTTAATCCTAAAGTATTATACAGCGATGCCGGCTATGTAATAATCACCTCCAATAAAACTGCAGCAGAATCGGCGCCAACTAACATTCAATGTATTGATGCAAAAGATGGAAAATTGATATTCACTTATCCTTTTCCCACAAATCAAAATTTTGATGAATGTATCAAATACAAAGACGGCTTTGTGGTAAGCACCTATAATCTCCTCCTCGCCATTGGAATGGATGGGAAACTAATCAAAGAATTTAAAATCAAATAAGTTATGGGAATTATGAAATTTTTTAAAAATCAATTATCTCAAGTTATCGAATGGGATAATCAAAATCCGGAGATTTTGGTTTATAAATTTCTGTCTGTAAACGATGAGCTTAAAAATGCCAGTAAGTTAATTGTGGGGCCTGGTCAAGGTGTTCTTTTAGTGTATGAAGGAAAACTAACCGACGAAATTACCACTGAAGGGATTTATGATATTGAAACAGATAACCACCCGTTTATAACCACCTTGTTAAAGTTACGTACCGCTTTTGAGAGTGAGCATAAACTTAAAGTGTATTTCTATCGCACTTCAGAAAATGTAAACCAGGGCTGGGGGACTTCGCAGGCAATTAAATATGTAGATCCGGTTTATAAAATTCCAGTAGAGCTTGGTGCAAACGGTTCATTTTCATTTAAAATTACTGATGCAAAACACTTATTTTTTAATGTAATTGGTTCTGCCGATTACTATTCAGTGTTAGATGCAAGGCAAATGTTGCAAAGCAGATTTCCACAGGGTATAGCTTCTTCACTTGCACAAAGTGGAGTTTCTTATCAAAATATTGATGCGCAATTGCCTCAGCTTTCTCAGGAAATTAAAGATCAAATAAATGGTGAGGTCGAAAACTTAGGTTTTACATTAACTGATTTTAAACTTAACGGGACCATGTTTGATGAGGGTACCAAGGAGCGTATTGATAGAATTGCAAATATCACCGCTGATAATTTGGCTGCTGGAGAGGGTGGACTGACTTACGTAGAACTCGAAAAACTGCGGGCATTAAGGGATGCGGCCCGTAATGAAGGCGGTTTGGCCGGTGCAGGTTTGCAATTTGGGGTAGGGATGGAGATCGGGAAAACTTTTGATACCATCAGAAATGAACAGATCGATTCTTCAACTGCTGATCCTGTTATAAAATTACAGCAACTTAAACTTTTGCTGGACGAAGGTATCATTACGCAAGATGAGTTTGATCAAAAAAAGAAAGATTGGTTAAGTAGATTTTAAAGATTGGTTATGAAAAAAGTTATTGGAATTATTATCGTTCTATTGATCATTGCCTTTTTAGGTATATTGGGTTTAAGGATTTGGGGAATAGAAATCGTGAGTCTTCAAACCATAGTGAAGAGCAGTGCCACCTTATTTATTTTAGGGGTTGCAATTGTGGTAGCCCGTAGGGGAATCGAACCCCTGTTTCCAGAATGAAAATCTGGCGTCCTCACCCCTAGACGAACGGGCCATTTTCAATTTTAGAGTTTAGATTCTAGAATTACGATTATTTTCAAATCTAAATTCGTAAACCTACCATCGTCAATCTACTTGGTAGCGGGGACACGACTCGAACGTGCGACCTTCGGGTTATGAGCCCGACGAGCTACCAACTGCTCCACCCCGCACTCTATATCTTCAAAAGATTCTTCGTTTGAAGGAGTGCAAAGGTATATAATATTTTCAGTTTTCAAAAGGCTTCACAAACTTTTATTTGATATTTAAATTATCTGCTTGATTTTTAGTGAATTATTTTTCTTGTGGCTGATTTTTTATTGGTCTTGCAAAAAGGGGGAAGATATAGGGGAAGCAAAACTCCCAACAGGCACAATCCCAAACGATACCCGTAAACGAAAAAAAGTTGATCGTCAGCGGTATCGCTTTAAATCAACTTTTTGTTATTCCTGTAGCCCGTAGGGGAATCGAACCCCTGTTTCCAGAATGAAAATCTGGCGTCCTCACCCCTAGACGAACGGGCCATTTTCAATTTTAGAGTTTAAATTCTAGAATTACGATTATTTTCAAATCTAAATTCGCGAACCAACCATCATCAATCTACTTGGTAGCGGGGACACGACTCGAACGTGCGACCTTCGGGTTATGAGCCCGACGAGCTACCAACTGCTCCACCCCGCACTCTATACAACTCGTTTTTTCTTTTGAATTAAATCCTTAACTCTGTTTCCGAATTGGAATGCAAAGATATAATTCGTTTCTTTGTGCTGCAAATTTTTTTTAAAAAATATTTCTATGGCGCATAAAGCAGGTTTTGTTAGTATAATAGGTAAACCAAATGTAGGTAAATCTACCCTAATGAATGTGCTTGTTGGCGAGCGACTTAGCATCATAACTCCTAAAGCGCAAACCACAAGACATCGTATTTTAGGTATTGTAAATGAAGAAGATTATCAGATTGTTTTTTCTGATACTCCCGGTATAATCAAGCCTAAATATTCTTTGCAAGAGAGTATGATGAGTTTTGTAAATGGATCTTTAACAGATGCTGACGTGCTTTTATTTGTAACCGACATTAACGAAACGCATGATGAGGATGATGTTTTGGATAAAATCTTAGACAGAAACATCCCTACCATTGTGTTAATTAATAAAATTGACAAGGCCTTGCAAGAGCAGGTTGATGAAAAGATTGCCTATTGGCAAGAAAAGCTCAATCCGGTTTCTATTTATGCCATTTCTGCTTTACATAAACACAATGTGGATGGAATTATGGCTCATGTTCTGGATTTATTGCCAGAGCATCCGGCATATTATGATAAAGAAGAATTAACAGATCGCTCTGAACGTTTCTTTGTTTCTGAAATTATACGTGAGAAAATTTTTCTGAATTACCAGAAAGAGATTCCTTACAGTACGGAAGTAATTGTGAAAAGCTTTAAAGAAGAGGAACTTAAAAATGGTAAAGGCGCTATGGTTCGCATCATGGCAGAAATTGTTGTTGAACGCGATTCCCAAAAAAACATCTTAATAGGAACTGGTGGAAGTATGCTGAAGAAAGTTGGTACAGAAGCACGTTTAGAAGTAGAAAAGTTTTTAGATACAAAAGTATTTTTAGAACTTTTTGTGAAAGTAATTCCGGATTGGAGAAGTAAGAAAAATTACCTTAAAAGCTTCGGATACGACAATTAATTTCGAAATTTAGGCATGAAAAAACTTTTAATTGCGCTCTTATTTTTAACTGGCTTTTCAGCTTTGGCACAGGAAACCAACAATGGTAAAAAGCTTTGGGCTAAATCGGTTTTAAATGAAAAAGCACCAAAGTTGGTTGTAGAAAAATGGATCTCCAAACAGCCGAATACGGAAGGTAAATTCGTTTTGATTGATTTCTGGGCGACCTGGTGTGGTCCTTGTAGGGCATACATTCCGGTACTAAACGAAATTCAGAAAAAATATGGCGATCAGTTGGTCATCATTGGTGTTTCTGATGAAACGGCAGAAAAGGTTGAGGCATTTAATAATCCGAAAATCCAATATTTTGAAGCAATTGATACCAAAGCCAAAGTGAAAAACGCACTTGAAGTAACAGGTATTCCGCATGCTATTTTAATAGATCCTAAAGGAATAATACACGAAATGAGTAATATTATCGCCATCGTAGGCAGGCCAAACGTAGGCAAGAGCACCCTTTTTAATAGATTAACCGAAAGTCGCAAGGCTATTGTAGATGATATGAGCGGCGTAACCCGCGATAGACATTATGGTGTAGGCGAGTGGACAAACAGACAATTTACGGTAATTGATACTGGAGGTTATGTAGCAAACTCTGAGGATGTTTATGAAGCGGCCATTCGTGAGCAGGTAATGATCGCTATTGAAGAAGCCAGCGTTTTGGTTTTTATGGTGGATGTTACTACAGGTATTACAGATTTGGACGATGATATTGCCCAGGTTTTACGCAGGAGTAACAAGCCAGTTTTTGTTTGTGCGAATAAAGTAGATAATACTGCATTATATAACGAAATTCATACTTTTTATGGTTTTGGTTTAGGCGAGGTTTATCCACTTTCATCAATGACTGGTTCAGGTACTGGAGAGTTATTGGATGAGGTTGTAAAAAACTTTGAAGATATCCCGGAAGAGGAGAATCAATTGCCGAAAATTACCATCGCTGGTCGTCCGAATGTGGGTAAATCATCATTGGTAAATGCCTTAATTGGTAAAGAGCGTAACATTGTAACGGCAAATGCTGGTACAACCCGCGATTCGATTAAAATTCATTACAACCAGTTTGGTCATGAGTTTATGTTAATTGATACTGCTGGATTGCGTAAAAAAACTAAGGTAAAAGAAAACTTAGAATTTTATTCAGTAATGCGTACCATTAAAGCTTTAGAAGAAGCCGATGTGGTGGTGTTGATGATCGATGCTGTAGAAGGTATTGAAAGTCAGGATATCAATATTTTCCACCTTGCTGAAAAGAATAAAAAAGGTATCGTAATATTGGTAAACAAGTGGGATTTAATTGAGAAAAATACTCAAACGATGAAGGCTTTTGAAGAGCAGATTCACGAACGTATTCGTCCTTTTACTGATGTGCCAATCGTATTTACTTCTGTGTTGAACAAACAACGTATTTTCAAAGCGATTGAGGCTGCACTAGAGGTTTATAAAAACCGTAGTAAGAAAATCCCTACATCAAAATTAAATGATGTAATGTTGCCTTTAATCGAGAAGTTTCCACCTCCGGCATTAAAAGGAAAGCATATTAAAATTAAATATATCACGCAAATTAATGCTACTTCGCCAATGTTTGCCTTTTTCTGCAATTTGCCGCAGTACATTAAAGATCCATACAAACGTTTCATCGAAAATAAATTGAGAGAGAATTTCGATTTCTCTGGAGCACCAATCCAAATTTATTTCAGACAGAAATAGTATTAAGGTTTCGGAATAATATTTAGAAAAGCAGGGCTTGTATTCCATTTGGAAATGCAGCCCTGCTTTTTGTTTCAATTCCCGATGAAAAATCGGGATATTTCCACTACAATCAGGTTTAATTAAACTAATCAGGATTTCATATCTTCGCCTCATGCAAATTGAAGTTAAAAACAGCCAAACAAAAGATATTGACGTCATTTTTGATTTCTACGACATGGCTATTGCGCATCAGAAAAAGGTTTTTAACAAACATTGGCAAGGCTTTAGCTGGGAAATGGTGCAAACTGAAATTGAGGAAAGCCGTCAGTATAAAATTTTAGTTGATGGAAAGGTAGCCTGTGTTTTTGCTGTAACCTTTACCGATCCGCTCATTTGGGGCGATCGTGATCATGATTCTATTTATATACATCGTATTGTTACCCATCCTGATTTCAGAGGTTATTCATTTGTTAAAGAAATTATCAAATGGGCAAAGAAATATACAGCCGAAAAAGAAATCAAATACATCCGGATGGATACCTGGTCAGATAATGAAAAGCTTTTGGAATATTACACCAGTTGTGGTTTTGAATATGTTGGGGTAGTCCACCTTCAAAAATCAGAAGGCTTGCCAAAGCACTACGAAGGAATCAGTTTGAGCCTATTTGAGATTATTGTGTAGTATTTAAAAAGTAATTTTCCAGCTCAACATATCATCCACTTCTCCAATATGCAGAAAATGATTCTTTTCGAGTATGGAGTACGATGCAATATTTTCCTTTTCGGTAGCGGCAAAAATCGATTTTACCTTAGGTTGCTGTTTTGCCCAATCAATGATTCTGCCTATAGCTTCAGTCATAAAACCTTTGCCTCTGAATTCTTCATAAGTTCCGTATCCAATTTCAATTTCGCCTTCGGGATCAGGCTCGCCAACAAAACAAATATCACCAACCATTCTATTGTCAGGTTTGGAAATAATTGTCCATAGTGTATGGTATAGGTAATCTTTATCCTTATCAAAAACATTGGGTAAAATGGTTTGTGCTAAGGCATCATGCAGCGATTTGGAAATATTTTTTTTTGTTGGTAAAAGGTTCAGCTCTTTCTCTAGCGAGTGATCATCTTTTATATATTTTAAAAGCTGATTGTGGGTTAATGGTTTTAGAATTAGCCTGTCAGTTTCTATCATATCGAGCGTTTTAGATAGACGAATATACGTTTTGGAATTAAATTTAAAATGCTTCTATATGAAATTTTAGTTAAGAAATGGAATGTGCTTATTGCAGGTTAACGAGCGCTTGTTTTACTGCATTGTCGGTTTGGTTTGCAGATCGATAATAACCTACATCGCCAAGGTAGTAACGGCAAAGCAATGCCTTCAAATCATTAAGGATTACTGATCTAGAATTGTACAATTGAAAACGATCAATCTGAACATTTTTACGTTGTAGATACCCGATGAAATCTTTAAAATCATTATCTCCAAGTGTAAAAGAATTAATATTTTGCTCTACAAAATTTGCGTTGTATTTATTGGTAAGAGCATTGAAAACATAATCTGATAATACTTTTTTGCTTACCAGAGTAGCATAAAATCTATTGTATCCTGCTGTGTCTAGTTTCACAAAAACATCGGGTTGAATACCACCACTAGGTTTTACTTTTTTATTGCTAGGAATATTTACGCCTTCTGCTTTTTCTATAGAATCTTGAAATGAAGTGCGATCGCCAGTTAACTCACCATCCATCATTCGCTCGTCGAGCTCATGTTTGTAGGCATCGTAACCTTTTTTGTAAGATTTCTGGATACTACGTCCAGATGGAGTGTAATATCGGGCAATGGTTAAATTCAATGCAGATCCATCGCCAAATGAAAATTGTTCCTGCACAAGACCTTTTCCAAATGATCGTCGTCCAACTATGATTCCACGGCCTAGATCTTGTACTGCTCCTGCAACAATTTCACTTGCCGAGGCAGTATTTTCGTTTATTAAGATAGCAAGTTTTCCATTTTGAAAAGTACCAGAGCCGGTGGAGAAATAATCTGTACGCGGTTCATGTTTTCCTTGTGTGTAAACAATTAGCTTGTTTTCGGGTAAAAACTGATCTGCCAAACCTGTAGCCGCAGAAAAATAACCTCCGCCATTATCACGAAGATCAAGAATGAGTTTTTTCATTCCCTTTGCTTTTAGATTGTTTGCAGCTGTAGCGAAATCGTTATCTGTATTTGCGCCGAATTTGCTAATTCTTACATAGCCAGTTTCCGGGTTAATCATGTAAGCTGCGTCTATACTGCTAATGTTAACTTTTCCTCGGGTAACCATTAATCGGCTTTGTACCTGTGTTCCATTATGCATGAGCACTACACTAACACCACTGCCAGCTTTACCTCTAAATCTGCCAGTAAGTTGGTCTTTAGGTAATTTTCTTCCGCTCACTGTTGCGGTGTCTATGCTTAAAATTTTATCTCCTAATTTTATTCCGGCTTGATATGCAGGACCATCCTTAACCACGCCAGTAACCATCATAGTATCGTTAAGCATGTAATATTCTATGCCCACTCCTTCGAAATTACCTTCCAGATTGTCGGTCATGTCTTGTACATCAACCGGTGGTAAGTAAACACTGTGTGGATCTAATTGATGTAAAACGCTGTCAATCGGTAAATTTTGTAGCGAATCAGTGTTAATATCGTCAACATAATTTTTGTTGATGATATGAAGAATTTCTTCGAGTTTTCCATCAGCATTGCTGGCAAGCTGAGGACTCCTATTAACACCAAAACCTTGATCTTTGATGAATTTTATGCCCAAAATCATACCCACTATTAAAATTACAGAATAGCTTATTGCAATCAGTATGTTGTTTCGGGTATTTTTTTTCATTAGCGTTATGCAAATTTATGAAATTTAGTGGCTTACCATATTTTTTAACCACATTTTCCTGTCTTTTGTTTCTAATATTTAACATAAATTAACGGTAAAAATTTACCGACAGAATTTTAGCCGACATATTTTTGAGTTTTTAAGGTACTTTTTAGAAAGAATTTACCGAATTTTATCAAAATTAAATTTATGAACAGAGTTACCGAGCAGGAATCTAACTATAATAATATCGACCAAATGTCGGTATTAGAGGTTTTGCAGGGCATTAATAATGAAGATAAAACTGTTGCTTACGCAGTAGAAAAATCTTTGCCTCAAATAGAAAAACTAACTTCGGCAGTAGCCGAAAGAATGAAAAAAGGTGGTCGCTTATTTTACATCGGCGCCGGAACCAGCGGCCGTTTAGGTGTGGTTGATGCATCTGAATGCCCCCCGACTTACGGCGTGCCTTTTGACTGGGTTGTCGGAATTATTGCTGGTGGTGATACTGCGATTAGAAAGGCAGTTGAATTTGCTGAAGATGATGCCGTTCAAGCCTGGAAAGATTTGGAGGAATTCAATATCAACGATAAAGACTGCCTAATTGGTTTGGCTGCTTCTGGCACCACACCTTATGTTATTGGCGGTTTAAATACAGCTCGTAAAATTGGAGTATTAACGGGTTGTATCGTTTGTAATACTGGCGGACCTATCGCTGCAGAATCCGATTATCCGGTTGAGGTGGTAGTTGGTCCCGAATTTATTACAGGATCTACACGTATGAAATCAGGCACAGCTCAAAAGTTAGTTTTAAATATGCTGAGTACCACTGTGATGGTGCAATTAGGCAGAGTAGTTGGAAACAAAATGGTCGATATGCAGTTAACCAATAACAAGTTGGTTGATCGTGGTACGCAAATGGTTGCCGATGAATTAAATATAAATTTTGAAGAGGC
>SEDB01000354.1 GCA_004210715.1 Pedobacter sp. | reverse complement strand
ATTTTAACGTGATTCCTAAATTTGGCCATTTTGTAGATAAAAATTTAGCAATTGGTTTAGGAGTTGGATATTCTGAAAGCAAGAACCTTTATGGCACTACCTATTTTATTAGTAACGGTTACCTAACCACAACTTCTATTGCCAAAAACAAAGCTTTTAATATTGGTCCGTTTGTAAGATATTATGTAGACATTGCTGATAAATTTAAGTTTTTTGGCCAAGGAAATTTTGATTTTGCTATTGGTAAAACCAATCAATCATCTAGTGGTACTGGCACCATTAACTATCAAAGTAGTAAATACAAATCAACAAGTTATACAGCTTCTATCAATCCTGGTTTTGCATTTTTTCCAGCAAATAAATGGGCAATTGAATTCTCGTTCCCATTACTATCCTACAATAAATCGAATTTTAAAGATGATGGTATAAATCAAAATTCTCTGGCATATGAAAATAACAGTTTAACCTTTGGCCTGAACACCTTTGTTCCAAGTATTGGTATTAACTTCCACTTTTAATAAAAATCAAGGGTAAAAATGCACACACATTAAATACGTATTCGATACTGGTTGAGTCAGCCAATCGCCCTAGTAGTGCAGATCCTATTCCGCCCATTCCAAAAGCAAAGCCAAAAAACAAACCCGCAACCAACCCAACTTTTCCAGGAATGAGTTCTTGTGCATAAACCAAAATTGCAGAAAATGCTGATGCCAAAATCATTCCGATGGGTACGATTAACACACCAATCCAAAATAAATTGGCATGAGGCAATAACAATGCAAACGGTGCTGTACCTAATATCGAAGCCCAAATCACATATTTCCGGCCAAACTTATCACCAATCGGACCACCCAATAATGTTCCTGCTGCAACTGAAAAAAGAAATACGAATAAATATATTTGCGAAGTCTGCACTGAAACATGAAATTTATTAATTAGGTAAAAAGTAAAATAACTTGTTAAACTGGCCATGTAAAAGTATTTCGAAAAAATAAGCAGCAATAAAATCATAACAGAAAAAATTACTTTTTTTCGAGAGAATTGATTTACGACTGCTGTTACCGAAGCTTTTTTGCTTCTGGCCAATACAAATCCTTTATACCAATTGCCCACATAACTTAAAATCAGTATCGCCAATAAAGCAATAATCGAAAACCAGATTACACTAAACTGTCCATAAGGAACAATAATCCAGGCAGCTAACAATGGCCCCAATGAGCTTCCTGCATTACCGCCTAATTGAAATACGGATTGCGCCAACCCCCTTTTACCTCCGGAAGCTGCATGTGCCATTCTTGATGCTTCAGGATGGAAGATCGAAGACCCCACTCCTATTAAAGCAACGGAAATTAACATGGTGTAAAAATGTGCGGATTGTGATAAAGTAATTAAACCAATCAATGTAAAGCCCATTCCGACTGCCAGTGAATAAGGTTGAGGTTTTTTATCGGTATATAAACCTACGAAGGGTTGCAACAGCGAAGCCGCCATTTGAAAGGTAAGTGTGATTAATCCAATTTGCGAAAAACTTAATTGGTAATTGGTTTTAATTATCGGATAAATCGCAGGAATTAAAGATTGGATGGTATCATTTAATAAGTGAGAGAAGCTTAAAGCAAACAATATCGGAAAAACGGTTTTCTCAACAATTGCAGTAGATTTATTTTGTTCGGTCATGATTTACTAATATTCTGCTAAAATAGTAATTATAATTTTTTCCCCTTAAAACAGATGTTTTGGAGCAACCAAACATTTTCACAACAGCTCGGTTTTAACAATATGGAAAAGAATAGAAAAATTGTTGGCTTGTGTGGAAGCTTGAGAAAAGGCTCATACAATGCGATGTTACTTAAATTTGCAGGCACTTTAGTTCCCGAAGGGATTGAATTTGAAATCGTTCATTTTGACGATGTTCCGGTTTACAATGCAGACGATGACACGCCAGAGGTAGCAGAAAGACCAGCAAGCGTTGATAAATTCAGAGAAGCACTGGCAAAAGCAGACGCTTTTATTATTGCTTCTCCAGAATACAACTATTCCATTCCAGGTGGTTTAAAAAATGCGATCGATTGGGCGAGTAGAGGAAAGGATGCGCCTTTGATGCATAAACCAGTAGCTCTGCTTGGTGCAACACAAGGTATGTGGGGTACCGTAAGAATGCAAACTGCTTTTCTACCTGTTTTTACATTTTTAAACATGAATCCCGTATTGCAACCAGAAGTTTTAATTGCTCAAGCTCAAAACAAATTCGACGAAGAAGGCAATTTAACAGATGAAAAAACCATTAGCTTGATCCAAAGGAAAATCGAAAATCTGATATCAGCCTGTAGCGTTTAGTCTAAGAAGCCGATTGAATACTTCTCCCTGTATAGGTTACTTGCAAAATCTGATTCGGGAAAGTAAGAGTAAGTTGTAGTTCGTAAAAAAACCATCCTTTAGAATGAAGGATAATTTCTACTTTTGCGAACCAAATACTCCAATGTTCAAACTTCTAATCAATACCTACAAAACATCTTTTAGCGGACTTAGCCGAGAAACCTGGTTATTAAGCATTGTGATGATGTTTAACAGGTGTGGCAGCATGGCGGTTCCTTTTATGGGCCTGTACGTTACACAAAGCTTGCACCGCTCAGAAATGGATGCAGGCTTAATCATAACTTTGTTTGGTGTAGGATCCATTTTAGGCTCAGCGACAGGTGGCAAATTGACTGATATGATCGGCTTTCGGCCGGTTCAAATATTATCATCAATTATTGGCGGATTACTATTTATTTTATTTTCTACCATCACACATTTTTCCACTTTATGCGTGTTGGCGGTAGTCATCAGTTTTTTTTCTGAGGCATTCCGACCAGCGAACTTCACTGCTGTAGCGCATTACGCTACCGAAGGAACGATTACAAGATCTTATTCTTTGAACAGGTTAGCTGTAAACATTGGCTGGTCGGTTGGAATTAGTTTAGCAGGAATAATTGCCTCTATTAATTATAAACTCTTATTTATTGTAGAAGGCGGTGTGAGTATTATCGTAGGTTTACTCATATTATCCTTTCTCCCGCAGGTTAAAGGTTTTATCAAAAAAGCGAAAGAAAATGCGCTTAATATGGTTATTATGAAACCTTGGAAGGATGTTTTCTATGTAAAATTCATTCTACTTACTACGGTTTTCATTACATGTGCCTTTTTAATGTTTAGGGTTGTTCCGGTATTTTTTAA
>SEDB01000353.1 GCA_004210715.1 Pedobacter sp. | reverse complement strand
TTTGTGGGATCGGTATTGCTTTTGATGTTCCTGATTCCGTTGATCTTTCCCGGAACCATCTCCCAGCAGGTAAAGATTTTTGCCAATAAGCATCTGGCCGGTAAGCTCGATTATAAAAAAACACATCTGACCTTTTTCAGGCACTTTCCTTCTCTTACCGTATCGGTGGATGATCTGGTCCTTCAGGGATCCAAACCGTTTGAAAATGATACATTACTTGCCGCTAGAGAGGTTGCCGCGGGGATCAATTTAAAGAGTCTGATCTTTGATGGCGAGGTGAGAATCAATGAGGTGTATGTTGTGGACGCTAATGCAAATATTTTCGTTAACAGCAAAGGGCAGGCAAACTATAATGTGTATGTCTCAAAGCCTTCAAAAACGCCCAAAGATACCAGTGGACAAGGTACGTCAATCAAAATCGATCTTATCAAATTCAAGAACTGGAACATTAAATACAATGATCATTCAGCACAGGTGCTTGTAGATGCAAAGGGACTGAATTACACAGGTAAAGGTGGCTTGAGTGAAGATATTTTTGATTTGAAGACAGATCTTGAAATCCAAAAGGTTGATTTTAGTCTTGACAGGGTCTATTATGCCAGACAAAAATACATTCGTGCTGACCTGATTACCAGAATCAACACCAATGCCCTGACACTTGTGCTTAGAAAAAATGAACTTCGAATCAATGAGCTTCCATTGAAGTTCAACGGCTCGGTGAGCATACTCAAAGATGGCTATGATCTGGATATCAACGCCGCCTCAGAAAAGACCACCATTCGCGATATGATATCTGTATTGCCTCCCCAATATCTCGATTGGGCAAAGGATACTAAAATCGAGGGGAAAAGTGACCTGTTCTTTTCCCTTAAGGGAAGCTTCAGTGAACCACGGAAAGTAAAGCCCAGACTTTCAGCAAAACTGCTCATTGCAGATGGCGTGATATCCAGTGAGAAAGCGCCAGTGCCTATGAATAATCTCAATGTTGATTTGAATATTGATCTGCCGGATCTGGATGTGGAGCAACTGGGTGTTGATCTTAAAAAAATGAACTTCGATCTGGGTAAAAATAATGCTTTCAGGGCAATAGTTACTTCAAAAGGGCTATCTGAAATGCAGCTTAAAGCAGCTATTAAAGGTGGGATAAATCTTGCCATTTTAGATCAGGCGCTGGGATTGAAAGACCTGGACCTTCGAGGGCTGATAAATGCCGATGTGAAGGCGGACGGGATTTTCAGTATGAATAAAAAACTTTTCCCCAAAACTACCGGTTACCTGAATTTGAAAAATGGATGGCTGAAGACCTCATCCTATCCCAACCCGATAAAAAATATAAACCTGTCGGCAAATATTGACAATACAGATGGAACGTTCGCGAGTTTGAATGTTAAACTGGATCCCTTCAAATTTGACTTCGAGGGAAACCCGGTTTTTATCAACGCGAGTTTGCAGAATTTTGAAGATCTATTGTACAACGTACGGGCAAAAGGAGTGCTAAACGTTGGTAAAATTTATCAGGTATTTGCTAAAAAAGGCATGGATGTGTCTGGTCTGGTCACTGCTGATCTATCCCTAAATGGCCGTCAGAGTTATGCAACCACTGGTCAATACAGTAAACTCGACAATAAAGGCACGCTGATTTTGCAGAACATCAAGGCGACAACTTCATTTTTGCCAAAATCCTTTTTTCTTAAAGAAGGGGATTTTGAGTTTGAAAACGAAAAAATGTGGTTCAGGAGGTTTAATGCCACTTACGGAAAATCGGATTTTTCTCTGAATGGTCACCTGTTAAACACCATCAACTATTTCCTCGAGCGAAAGGGGACCCTGCACGGGACGTTTGCACTGAATTCGAAGTATATTTTAATTGATGAATTCATGGCGCTGAAAAAAGGGGATAACGTTGATCAATCAGCAGCGGTTGAGTATGCTAAATCAGAAAATCCAAAAAGCAGCGGGGTGGTTATTGTACCAAAAAATCTGGATGTATCGCTAAACCTCAATGCTGGTCAGGTTGGATTCAAGGGTATGAAGGTTAGCGCACTCAAAGGGGCTGCGGCAGTCAAGAACGGACAGATTTTCTTAAACAGAACAACATTTGACATAATCGGAAGCCGGATGACCATTGATGCGAGATATCAGGATGAATCTCCATTAACGGCAAACTTTGACCTGGGTCTGAGTGTGCTTGATTTTGATGTGCAAAGGGCCTATAAAGAAATTGATATGGTTCGGGAGCTGGCCAGTTCTGCTAAAGATGTAAATGGGATTGTATCAATTAATTATAAGTTAAAGGGAGATTTTGATCAGAATATGATGCCCATTTACCCATCTTTAGAAGGTGGCGGAGTGGTAAATCTGAGAGATGTGGAAGTGAAAAACCTGAAAATGCTTTCTGTGATCGGGGATAATGTCGGTGCAAACGCTTTCAATAATCCCGATATGAAAGGGGTGAATATCGAAACGAATATCAAAAACAACCTGATTCATGTGGAAGAATTCAAATTCAAAGTTTCAGTACTCAGGCCTTCCATCAGTGGAACTACGAGTTTCAACGGACTTCTGGATATTCTGGTTAAAGTTGGTTTGCCACCAGCAGGATGGATCTCGATTCCAGTGGCGGTGATCGGAACAGCTGAAAAACCTAAAATCAAGTTCTTCAGCAGAACAGGGCAGGGCATTTTAACGGCCATCTACAACAG
>SEDB01000352.1 GCA_004210715.1 Pedobacter sp. | reverse complement strand
TCTGAGTGATAAAAGGGACCGGAGTTATTTGGTAATTTTCCGCCAAAACCACCGCCTGTCGGAATTCCTTCTAACATAAATGGCTGATGATCGCTATGCAAACCTGCGCCTGCATTAAATAAGTTTTTAAAACCTGTATCAATTTTTACAATATCAGTACCCCAAGTGGTAAATAAATCTTTCATTTCCGCTCTCGAAGTAGAAAAACCTTTTGGATCATTGGTCATATCATAATTCAGCATAAACTTAACCTGGCTAAGGTTTTTATCTTTTTTAGCCTGATCGATATAGGCTTTTGAACCTAATAAACCCTGCTCCTCGCCCATAAACAATACAAATTCAACGGTACGCTTGGTTTTTAAATTCAGTTTTTTGAAAGTCCTGGCCATATCCATAACCGCAAATGAACCGATTCCGTTATCAATTGCACCCGTAGATAAATCCCAGCTATCTAAATGTCCACCAACTACAATTTTATCCTTCGGCAACTCCGTTCCTTTAAAAGTAGCCACAACATTTCTTGCTTTGATTAAGCCCGAAAAGTTGGTCATGGCGATGTGCGCTACCTGTGTTTGATTTTTCAGTTTCTCTTTAAGTAATATTCCATCCTCCAAACCAATACAAACTGCTGGAATCGGAATCAATTTGCCAGTTACCGATGCAGTTCCCGTTAGCAAAACACCATCTCTTACCGTGTTGATGATGATTACACCCGTTGCGCCATATTTGGTAGCGATGGCCGTTTTTTCTGAACGGTGCAGTGATTTTGTACCAGCTGGAGAACCTGGCAAAACTCCTAAGTAAACTAAAGCGATTTTCCCTTTAAACTTTGCAGGATTGGCTTGATAATCAACCTCCATTCCGTTGCCGGCATCAACAATATCGCCTGTGATATTCGAGTTAACTGGAGAATGCGCCAAGGTAACCGCTTTAATTTTTACAAGGCTGTTTTTATCTGCACCAATTTCTACATTAATGGTTTTTCTTGCCCAACTTTCTACTTCAAAAGGTTGAAACTTTACCTCACAACCATAAGATTTTAGCAAATCGAATGCATACTGTTCTGCCTTTGCTCCATTTGCGGAACCTGTTAACCGATGACCGATGGTTTCCGTTTCATGTTTAAGTGTTTGATAGGCTCTGGAATTCTGCTGAACATCTGCATTGATTTTGGAAAAAACACTACCAAATTGATCTTGCGCATTAACAAACGATGCAACACAAATAATTGCAGCAGATAAAAGATATTTCATAAAAGTTTGGTTTTTTGATGCGTTTAAAGTACAAATTTTAAGCACTAAATTTTAGCTGTAACGTTTATTTTGCGCTTTGCAACCAAAGCCATAAGCATAAACTGTAATTTTTAAACCTGATTGAAGTGAAAATACTTTTTGGTTGCAGCAACTTTGAGTTGTCTGTCATGCTGAGGCACGAAGCATCTGCAACCGATGAAACAGATGCTTCGTGCCTCAGCATGACAGAAATTTACAAAAAGATTGAAACGGAAAGCAGGGCGAGCATTAAAATGGAATACTGTCTTGGCTTTCCAAATCTTTTTTAACGATCGAAGGAATTTAAAAAAATAAGACCAAAAGCTTATGTAAACATTAAATGTCTTGGATGGTTCAAAACCCCTTATTTATGGGCTACTTTCTTCGGAAAAACCAAAGATGCCACAATACTAATCACCAAGATGCTCAGGATTACAATTAGTGAATGTTCTGTAGTAAAACCAATCTTTTCAAGATAAGTATGACCCAACATTTTCACACCGATAAATGCCAATAAAACGGCCAGGCCTGTTTTTAAGTAATGGAATTTGTGAATAATATTTACCAGTAAAAAGAACATAGAACGTAAGCCCATGATGGCAAAAATATTGGAGAAAAATACAATGTATGGATCTTTTGTTACCGCGAAAATGGCAGGAATGGAATCGACTGCGAAAAGCAAATCGGTAAATTCTACAATTAATAAAACCAGAAACAACGGCGTAACATACCTTTTATGGTTAATGGTTACGAAGAAATTTTTGCCTTCGTATTTAGGATGGATCGAAAATATTTTCGATGCCCACTTCACCACCGGATGGTTTTCCGGATCGATTTTTTCTTCTTCTTTACTAAAAAACATTTTTATTCCTGTAAAAACAAGGAAAGCACCGAAGATGTAGAGGATCCAAGCAAATTTTGCAATCAGTGCTGCGCCAACAAAAATGAAGATAAAACGCATAATAATGGCGCCCAAAATACCCCAGAATAAAACACGGTGGTAATATTTCTCTTCGACCGCAAAGGCGGAGAAAATAAGTACGATCACAAAGATATTATCAACCGAAAGCGCATATTCAATTACATAACCTGTTAATAAATCTAAGGCCAAAATAAGTACAATAAATAAAAGGAAACCTAAACTGAAGAGTAATTCGCTGCTCATTATTTTTTACGTTCGGTAGTATAAAGTACTAATTGTTCAAGACCGGTTCTTGCCTCTCCGGCATCAAACTGATGCAAAATATCAAATGCGGCATTTTGATATTCCAGCATTTTCTGATTGGCATAATAAACGCCTTGTTGTGCATTAACAAAATCAATAATCTGCTGAATCTTAAGTGGATCATCCTGATGATTTTTGACCAGGTTGATAATTTTTTTCCGTTCAGATTTCTCCGCTTTATTCAAGGCATAAATTAAAGGCAAGGTTACTTTCTTTTCTTTAATATCTATACCTAAGGGCTTACCCACATCATCTGTTCCGAAATCGAAAGTATCATCTTTAATTTGAAAAGCGATACCCACTTTCTCTCCGAACAATCGCATCTTTTCAATGGTTTCATCATTTGCACCTGCTGATGCTGCACCCGCAGCACAACACGAAGCAATTAACGAGGCTGTTTTCTGACGGATCACATCGAAGTATAACTCCTCAGAAATATCCATCTTTCGCACCTTTTCCACTTGAAGCAACTCGCCCTCACTCATCTGTTTCACGGCCTCAGACACTATCTGTAACAATCTATGTTCGTTATTGTTTACCGAAAGTAACAAACCTTTTGCCAGCAAATAATCGCCAACTAAAACAGCAATTTTATTCTTCCATAAAGCATTTATAGAGAAAAACCCACGTCGCTCGTAGGCATTATCCACCACATCGTCGTGCACCAAAGTTGCGGTATGCAAAAGTTCTACCAAAGCTGCGCCACGATGGGTAGACTCGGTAATTCCGCCGCACAGTTTTGCAGCAAAAAACACGAACATTGGCCGCATTTGCTTGCCTTTTTGCTTTACGATGTAATGGGTTATTCTGTCTAGCAACGGTGCGTCGCTATGCATAGA
>SEDB01000351.1 GCA_004210715.1 Pedobacter sp. | reverse complement strand
CATAGGAGTTACCAATCCCACGCATTTCCCCCTGATCCATCATCAGGGTTTTCACGTTTCTCCTCTTTCTGGAGAGCAGATTGAGAAAATACGCTTCATCCATTTCCAGTGCATCAGGAACCGTTGTAGGCTGGGGATTGAGGGTTGGAGTGGCCTGTTTTTGAAGGTCCACGACCGCAAAACCTTCTCCTCCTTTAAAATGAAATCCCAGTATCTGATATTTCGGGGTCTCATCTACCTCTAGCGAAACCAGTTTACCGCGAAGCATCAGGTGGATACCCAACACCTGGTTGGCAGAGAAATGCAGTTGAAGCGTTTTTCCCTCGCGGGATACGTTTTCAAGCCGCTGTCCTTCGAGACAATGCGTAAATTCTTTCACACTGACATTTAGCTTTTTAGCAACGGTCACTTCCATTTTCTCCAAAGTCTTGCCCTGAAAACGCCGGTAGAGTATCTTTGCAAAGACAGAAAGATCTGGTAATTCAGCCGTTGTTAAATGCTTAAATATTTCTTTACGTCCGCTATTTTATTGCCGTGGAGTACAATGGCCGCTTTCAAATCTGGTACGCTTATCTGGAATTCTATCGCCCAATGATCGAGGTCATTTGGATCATCAGCATTTATTATTCCAGTAGTGGCACCAAAACTTTCCGCTTCGAGGGTATCTTCATCACTTTCCAGTGTGTTGCGGTCCATTTCCTCCTGCATATGACCAACCATCTTACCCGATCTGCCCTTTAGATTTTCAGAATTATCTTCAGTAATTGGAATTTCCATGAATGTTTTTTATAAGTCAATTGATAGTTATTCTTACAACACACCGATCATGCAATTGGTTTTTGGTACCACGGGCCCCAGACAGTAAGCGTGATCAAAAAAATTCTGATTTCTGCCCTTGAAAAATTGTTATCAAACATAAACATGTGAAATCGTGCAGAAATGCATTGGAGCTGCCGAAATAACTTTAGCACCACTAATGATGCAATTTGTTTTTTTTTAAAAAAATCAACAGCCGTATATGGATTAAAAGAATAAAACTTTTGAATATGACGCAACTATTATCGTTACTGCGGTGGTAAGCAATTAATTTAGTAGCTGGATTTACTTGTTGCAATAAACCTACAACTAATCACTTTTCAGCAGCTAACACCAATCACTACCTCAGAATATTTCAATGAAAGCAATAGGATTTAAAAAATCGTTACCAATTAGCGAGGAAGAAAGCTTTATCTCCTTCGAAACAGAAAAACCCGAAGCCAAAGGCAGAAACCTGCTAGTTAAAATCATCGCTATTAGCGTCAATCCGGTAGATTATAAAGTCCGGCAGAGCAGCGCGAAAGATAAGGTTCTTGAGCAAACCAAAGTAATTGGCTGGGATGCGGTGGGTATTGTTGAAGACACCGGAAGCGAGGTCACTTTATTCGAAAAGGGAGACCACGTGTATTATGCAGGTGATATCACCAAAAGCGGCAGTAATGCAGAATATCAACTCGTCGATGAGCGTATTGTGGGTAGAAAACCCAAGAACCTTTCCTGGGCAGAGGCCGCCGCCATGCCCCTAACCCTTCTTACGGTCTGGGAACTTTTTTTCGACCGGATCCGGATCAATCAAAGTGACAGCGGCAAGTCATTGCTTATCATCGGTGGCGCAGGCGGCGTAGGATCTATTGCCATTCAAATCGCAAAGCGGATAGCCGGATTAACCGTCATCGCTACCGCCTCCCGTGCCGAAAGTCAAGAATGGTGTAAGCAACAGGGCGCAGATTTCGTAGTGAATCACCAGAACCTCGTTGAGGAAGTTCAACAGGCCGGTTTTCAACAGGTAGACTTTATAGTTGACTTTGTGGACGTTAATATGTATTGGGATACCATGGTCACACTCATCAAGCCACAAGGTCAGATCGGATCGATCAGCGACCCAGTAGAAAGTGTAAATTTAAGGGCGTTAAAAGGAAAAAGCGTCAGCTTTCACTGGGAGCTGATGTTTACCAGATCAATGTTTCAGACAGAAGACATGAGCCGTCAGCACCACATTCTGAACCAGGCTGCGACACTTTTTGAAAATGGAACAATTACCTCCACAATCAATCAGTGCTTTTTTGGATTTAGCACCGAGAATCTGAAATGGGCCCACAGGTTGCTGGAAAGTGGTAAGTCCATCGGTAAGATAGTCATAGAATATTAATGCATGATGCAGGATACATTTAGAATTACAACCTGAGTCATCTGGGCCGCTATCCTGTTTGGAATCCAGATTAGCTTTTATTAGCAATCGAGCTGATTTGGATTCCAATTTCTACCAATAGGGCGCTGGATATGAATCGCGTACTCGACTATTCATGCACCAAAACAATTTTCCCGATATGTCCGCCGGACTCCATCAGTTCATGCGCCTGGATGACATCCTCAAAACTAAAAGTTTTGTAAATAAGCGGTTTCAATTGACCAGTGTCCAATAATGGCCATACCTTCTCCTCAATTTCTTTTGCAAGCTCTTTCTTGAATGTATATTCCCTTCCCCTGAGCGTACTTCCGGTAATGGTCAACCGCTTTTTCATCACTTCGGCAATACTGATTTGCGGGGAATTTCCTTCCATCGCATTGATATAAACCAGGCGGCCCTCCGGACGCATTACGGCAATGTTGCGCTGTAAATAACTTCCTCCAATCATATCCAGAACCACATCGACACCTTCCGGAGCGAGTAGCTT
>SEDB01000350.1 GCA_004210715.1 Pedobacter sp. | reverse complement strand
TAAAATGGAACAAATATTTTTTCTAAATCTTCCATTTCTATTCCTTTTCCATTGTCGGTTACATCGATATAGAGTTTGGTGTTTTCTAAACGATAGCTTACAGAAATGTGTGGGTTCTCGCTTTCCTCAACTGCATAAATGCTATTGGTTATCAGGTTGATAAGTACTTGTTCAACAAGTTTTAAATCGAGCTGAACGGTAATTTTCGATGAAGTTTGTTCTACATCAAGCACCACGTTTTTTACTTTTGCGAAAGGCTGCATCAGTACTTTAATGTGTTTGAGAATTTCGCCAATCGTATGCGATTCCAGATTTGGTGTTGGCAACTCTGCTATGAGGCGATAATCTTTAACAAAATCCAGTAAACCTGTAGAACGGCGTTTGATGGTTTGCAAAGCCATTTTTAAATCGTCCATTTCATCCTGTTTAAGATTTTCCTTATCGGTTACCATGCTGTTTATAGTATCGGATAATGAACTAATTGGTGTGATGGAATTTAATATCTCGTGAGAAATAACACCGATTAATCGATTCCAGGCTTCAGTTTCTTTTTGCTCAATTTCATCTTTAATGTTCTGAAAACTGACGATGGTATAGTTTTTCCCGTATAGATTCAAAGGAATAACTTCGGTAGATAATTGGATTAATTTTTCCTGAATTTTAAGCTCTAAAAAACGCTTTCCTCCTGAAGAAATCTGGTCTACTTCATCTGCGAAATTTGGTAAATGTTGTTTTAGACGATGCCAATATTTATAAGCCGGAACACCGAGTAAGTTGGATGCAGCCTGATTGAAAAAAGCGATTTCTTCATTCTCTTGTTCGGTTTTAGTATTGTTAACCACAATTACACCAACAGGAACTTGTTCTAAAATGGTTTTAATTAACTGGAACATTGCCTCTTGTTCCATTCTGATTTGTTTGTGCACCTGAAGAATTTCTCCAAACGATTCGTATAACTCTGGGAAACTGCCTTTTGTTGCTTTATTTTTGAAATTCAGGGTATGATCGCGGGTTTTAACAGCCAAAATGAAACGCTTAATATCCGAACGGATTTCGTTAATGTAATAGTAAAGCGAGATAATAGAACCCAGTAAAATTAAACCTACACCAATGATGGTAAACCACAATTGTGTGTTTTTTATTAAATAGAATAACAGATAGCCCAAAAAATTTATAAGGAGCAACCTTGATATTAGACGAAAAGTAAAGCGTTTGTAAAACATGTTTTTTAGCTTAAAGCTTAAAGCGAAAGTCCAAAGCTTTTTGCTTTAGTCTTTCGGCTTTGAGCTTAAATCCCAAATTTCTCAATCCTCCTATATAAAGCTGCTCTGGTTAAGCCCAATTCTGCTGCTGCTTTTGATATATTTCCTTTGTGTTTATCGATGGCTTTTTGCACCATCATTTTTTCCATTTCGCCGAGCGCCATTTCATCTGGCATCGTGTTGTTTTGTGCAAACCGCTGTGGACTCAATTGTAAATCTTCTTCCGTAATTTCATTTCCGTCGCTCATAATTACAGCACGTTCTAAAACATGTTGCAATTCGCGAACATTACCTGGCCATTTATAATTCAGCAAAACATCTTCAGCTTTATGGCTTAAACTTCGGATTTCTTTATGATATTTCATGCTGAAAACCTGCATAAAATGATTGGCCAAGAGCAAAATATCTCTTCCGCGTTTGCGTAAAGGTGGCAATATTAGCTCAACAGTATTAATGCGGAACAATAAATCCTGACGGAAAGTATTTTTAAGCACCATTTCATTCAATGGCATATTGGTGGCAGTAATTAACCGAACATTTACTTTACGCTCTTTACTTTCACCTAATCTGGTAACGGTTCTGTTTTGTAAAACGCTCAATAATTTTGCCTGCAGTGGCAAGGTAAGGTTTCCAATTTCATCTAAAAATATTGTTCCACCATCTGCCAATTCAAAACGGCCAGGCTTGTCTTCTTTAGCATCAGTAAAAGATCCTTTTGCATAACCAAAAAGTTCACTTTCAAAAAGATTTTCATTTAATGAACCTAAATCTACATGCATGAAAACTTGATTTTTGCGCTGCGAATTGCCATGAATTTCATAAGCGAAAACCTGCTTTCCAGTTCCGTTTTCGCCTAATATTAAAACATTGGCATCGGTGGGAGCAACTTTTAAAAGGGTAATTTGAAGTTGTTTGATACCATCGGCCTCACCAACGATATGCTCGAAACCACGCGTCATATCTTGATGTAATGAGGTATGAATCTTCTCTAATTTCTTAACCTTTCGGGTTGATTCACGAAGTTTTGATGCGGCTGAAATAGTTGCGAAAAGCTTTTCATTTTCCCAGGGTTTGAGAATAAAATCAGTTGCTCCTTTCTTAATCGCTTTAACAGCGAGTTCAACATTTCCAAAGGCAGTCATTAAAATCACAACATAATCTTTATCGATTGATAAAATGTGTTCTAACCAATACAAACCCTCTCGTCCGTCGCTTGCACCTTTCTGATAATTCATATCCAAAAGGATAATGTCAACCTCGTTTTTACTCAGTAAAACATTAATTTCCTTTGGCGATTTGCAGGTAATAACTTGCTTAACCTGCTGTTTTAAAAATAGGCGGGCACTTAAAAGGATATCGTCATCATCATCGATGATTAAAACTGTTGCGTTTAACATGGTGTGTATCTTAAATAAACCTCTCCCTATTAAAGTTAGTGGTTGCTTTTGTTTTTGTG
>SEDB01000349.1 GCA_004210715.1 Pedobacter sp. | reverse complement strand
TTATCAGATTTTTCTTCGGATGGCTGTAAAGCTATTTTAGTAGAGACTATATTCACGAACAAGCCCGAAAAAAACCACATGAGGTAAGATGTATAAGATGAGGTTTCTATTTCAGAAGTAAGAGAAGGGATAATAAAGCCTATTCTGATGAGCAATATGGCCAGGCAGATTTTCTTTTCCTTCCCTTCCAGTCTGTATAACCACTTTACACCTTCTTTTATAAGGGATATATAAATTGTTAAGTACAACATCAATGCAATAATGCCTGCTTGTACACCAATAATAATGTATTGGTTTTCACCTCCTATGTTTTCTCCGAGTGTACCGCCAATTCTTCCGGATGAACCAAGTCCTAAGCCCAGTGGGTTAGCTGCTATCGCCAATGCGCCTTGTACCCATTCAACCACGTGCCCAACACTAGATGGATTGCTAAAATTAATCGTGTTGATAATGACCATTTGCAAGCCGTCATTTTGATCTTGTTCTTTGGCGAGCAGGTAGATGATATAAATGGTTGCTAGGGCGCCAATAGCGTGTATGGTATGGTAGATGTATTTCTTTCTGGTAAGAACCGAGTAAACATAAAGCAAAATAAAGTAGCTAATAAAAGCAGATCTTGAAAATGCAAACACAATACAGGTTAGGGTTGACACTAAAGCGAGGTATCCAAAATTATTAATTTTTAATTTATACTCATCGGTTGTATATAAGCCAGCAATGACAGCCAATGCAATCACAGTTGATGAGGCAAATTCTAATGGATTAGCAAAAAAACTTGCAAACCTTTTGTAACCTCCCTCAGATTCGAAAGTCCAGGTTAAGCCATAATTGCCACTTGGTTCGAAATTGAAAAAATAGAAGTTATATTCTGCGTATCCTGTAATTGTTTGCAAGTGACGATCAAGTAATACCTCAGTTAATAACACAAAAGCTGCGGCAATAGATAGGAGCAATATATAGTGGAAGTACTTGCTGATGTAAATTTCTCTGGGCTTGAAAAGGCGGCCGCAACAGTATACCAGAACAAAAAAAGAAAGCGTTTTGAAAGCCATGACCCGTTCTCCAAAACCTTGTTCGCCAATAGGCAAAATGACATATAGTAAGGTATAGCAGAAAAATATGATAATGAGGTAATCTATATAATGAAGCTTTAATTTGGTTTTTAAATTCCAGATGCAGATTCCAAGCGTGATGACTACAAAAATTTCTTTCAACGATTGTAAAATTGGAATCAGGCTTTTAAAGCCCAGCAGAAAAGTAACCGAAAGGACAGTTGTGTAGATAGACAGGCCAAAAATGAGAAATAGAACAAAGCCTTGCTTTTTGCCTTGTAAAATATCGGTTATGGCCAGTATAAAAGCCAATATATACACAATTGGAAATATTGCTATCATGACCAGATTGTAGCTTTTGGGGTAAATAAACCTTCTTTGATTCCTTTTACAAGAAATTTTGCTTTCTGTTTTCTATTTCGAAGCAAGAAATAACTTAACATTGCTGAATAGTAAAACGCATTGTAGATGAATATTGGAATGATCGCAATAGGCTTAGCGTAACGACGCAAAAACCATAATTTGTTTCGGTTTACATAGTAATGAATAATGGGACTTAACTCTCCTTCCGAATTTTTAACTTTTTGCTTTCCGGATACGCCAGCTTCATGATAGATTTTACTGGTTGGCAGGTAATCCAACTGACCAGCGTTTTTTTTTAGCCGGAAGGATAAATCTACATCTTCATAATATAAAAAGAATTTACTGGTAAATAAACCTACTGTTTTTAAAGCTTCATTTCTGACCAAAAAACAACAGCCAGTAAGCCACTCTACCTTTTCTGGTGATTTTAATTCTTGTCTGGATTCCCTGTTGTTTGAATAAGTAAGGCCTAATAAATTATTAAAATACGAACCACCGTTCCAAAGTTTGTTTTTGTGGTATAGATAATAAATTGCTGGCTGAACTGCCACCGTTTCCGGATTTCTTTCTAAATGTGTTAGGAGTGGTGAAAGAAAATTTTCATTAACCTCGGTGTCATTATTTAGTAAGAGAGAATAGGCATATCCATTTTCTATGCTGTACCGCAATGCCGTATTATTTCCTTCTGCAAAACCTAAATTGGTTTTGTTATCTATAAAAATGTGATCTGGGAATTGCTCCTGCAAAATTGATAAAGAATTGTCAGTAGAACCATTATCTGCAATGATGATGTCGTATTCGCTTTTATCACAATATTGTGTAATGGATGATACGCAACTGATTGTGTGCGCTGGAGTATTCCAATTCAATATAATTATAGCAATAGGCTTATGCATTTTTTTTGGATGAACGTTTAATTACATACTCATACATGATTAAGGCACTTCCATCAATTAAAAGCGTATAGGCACCAAACCAATTTTGAAGACCCTGAGTTACCAAGAACCAGGAAGTGAAAGCCGATATGCAAAACAAAACGAGTGCAATCCTGAATATAGCTAAAGTATTATTCTTGAGTAATAAATCGAGCACGTTGAGCACATTTAATGCCGCTAAAAATGGCACAAATGCCATTACCCTTAAATACATGATGGCATCTTGGTTCTGTTCGCCAGAAAGCAAGTGTACAATAAATTCGGGCATGATGAACAGCGATAATGACAATGTTAAAAACATAAGTGCGATCAATTTTCCCATTTTGATTTTATAAGCTTTCCAGGAATTTATATTTTCTTTATAAAGCTGGGC
>SEDB01000048.1 GCA_004210715.1 Pedobacter sp. | reverse complement strand
CTGGTTTTTTTAAACTGCTTGTTAAAGTTAACGTAAGCCGCATTTACATTTTCATCGTACACAAACTGATTGCTGAGCAACTTATTGTTTTGCCAGTTGTTGTTTAAAAACTGCTCGGCGATTAAATTATTATCCGTAGTTACCCAACTGCTTTTCAAGCCGGCCTCCAATTTCATCTGTTTTTTTAACGGAAGTGCATAATCAATTTTAAAGGCTTTAATGTTGATTACAGATGGTGTAATGTTTCTGGTAATCACTGTTGGCCGAATCAAACTTCCGTTATTAAAAAAGTAATCGCTCACATAATCAGCATCATCATTGCCTTTATATCTTCCATAATCCAAATCAATGGTTAATTCCTGTCCGGCACTATCTAAAACTGATTTATAGTTTAAGTTATAAGATAAATTATTGTATTTATTCCTGATAAATAACGGTTGCTCGGCGATACGGTTGCAATCCGGTCAATCTCCATAAAGGTTTCCCGATCTCGTTGGTAAAAGTTATAATTCCCGAATAAATTCAAAGATTTTGTTCTGTGATTGATGCTTCCACCCGCACTCGATCTGAATTTTGTACCGCGACCAAAAGCACCTATTAAACTTCCGTTTGTGCCGCCGCCTTTGTTCTTTTTGGTTTTGATGTTAATGATACCCGAGTTGCCCGCAGCGTCGTATTTTGCAGATGGATTAGTAATCAATTCAATGGTTTCAATCTCCGAACTTTGCATGCCACGTAGCAAATTAGCCACATCGCCGCTGCTCATGTAGGTTTGTTTCCCATCAATTTGAATCAATACACCTTGTTTTCCCTGCATCGAAATGTTATCGTTCTGGTCAACATTTACGCCTGGCGCTTTCTGCAATAACTCTAACGCAGTAGATCCCGAAGCAATTGAACTACTGGCCACATTCATCACCGTCCTGTCCATTTTCCGTTCAACCAGCGGAACATTTGCCGCAACAGTAACTTCTTTTAAACTTTGACTGGCAGCGCTGAGCTGGGCTGAACCAAAATCAATTTTCTGGCTATCATCGAGTGTTGCAACTTTACTTTTTAGGGTTTTATAACCCATGCTACTCGCCTTGTAAAAGTAATTGCCTTTCGTATTAACTGCAAAACCAAAAGCCCCAGTTTGATCGGTAAATGCCGTTTTTACAATGCTTGAATCAGCCGCTTTAAAAAGCACAACGGTAACATAATCGGCAGGTTTTTTATTTTCATCAAGAATAATTCCGGTAATGTTTGCTTTAGGAGTAGTCTGTGCCGTAACCTCAAAAGAAGTAAAAATGGCTAATATGATAAGTGATAATTTGTAAAAGGTTTTCATCTTTTCTGGTATAAATAGTTTAAAATTTGGGCAAAAGAATTCCATAGCCACTTATTTAGCGATTTTCAAATTTTGCCTTCTTATTTTAAAGTTTAGTTCGGAAACGAACGGTTTCCATTGTTTAGTTATCAGTAAGACGATGGTTTTTAGGAAAGGTTACAGCAGGATGAAAAAAAGTGAAAATAGCGTATTTTAACAGCGCTTTAATGATTAGAAAGTTAATCGCAGTGAAAATGGCCACTGTAGCCCTGCCATTTACTACAATCTTTTAAAAGGTAAAGTTTGAGGGATAATGAAAGTAGTGCAACCTTTTAAAAGGATTTTCGTTTCTGTCAGTCTTATGAAACAAAAAACAGTACACAAAAAAACCGCAGACTAACAGAAAAATTCTGCGAATCTGCGGCTATATTTTATAAAACCGAAGTTCTATTTTACTCCTAAAACATCAACTCCCTGTTCAAAAACAACATCAACAGGAATATTTTTTCGGGTCAATCTATCCAGGTCTTTTTGAAGTTCTGCAGAAATAACCGCTTTTTCTTTTTGTGCTTTTTCTACAGCCACCTTATCACCATTACCTTGAAGGGTAATAATGAAAGCACTTAACTCATTCATGGCTGTCGCGAATTTTTCGAAATTTACTTTGTAAGTTCCTTTGCTCGTACGTTCAAAAGCACCTTTTTCCTGAAAATAATTAAAACATTGCATGTTGGCTTTACCATGCGCTTCAGAAACTCCAAAACGAACGGAGCGTAAAATGCCAGCCATAAACGTGGTGTAATAATCTTTAATATCGCCCGTTAATTCCCCTTTTTTCAAAAGACCAGTAACCATATATAATCCCAAAACATCTGCTTTGCCTTCTTCCAGCCAGCTATATTGTTCTTTCAAAGCTTCGCGTACGAAACCTTTGCCGGTAATGGTTTTTTTAATTCCTAAACCGTGAGCTACTTCGAAATTATCAGTAACCAAAGCATCAGCTCTTAAGTTCAGGTATTTCTTTAAACCAGCATCTTCAGCAATTAACGCAGCCTGCTTTAGCAAAGAACTTGCTTTTTGTAATTCTGCAGCAAATAAAACATGGTAAGGAACGGTGGTTAATTTACCTGCAGTATCCTTTTGGATTACAGAATAGGCACCAAATTTATCAGCCAAATCAGATTTCTCAATTTCGGCTTTTGTAATCCCGTAAGGGTAAAATGAGGCACCTTCAGGCTTGGCACCTACACCGGCAACAAACGGTTTTTCATTATTCAATCGATCCCACGGACCGTAGTTAATATTAACAAATTCACGGGTTTTCTCATCTTTAATGGTTGCCAACAAACTATCGCGTTGCGGATAAGCTTGTTTCCAATACAAGTCATCCATAATCTCGGCAGCCTGTATAAGTAAAGGCAAGATTTTACGATCATTAACGCTTAGCTGATTAAGATTTGTAGTGAGCTTAACCTTTTCATAAATTGATAAACGCTGGGCTACATAATCGATTAAACTATCGGTTTGAACAACTGCATTACTATTATTTTCAGTTTTACTGGTATTGGTACAACCTGACAATAAACTTGTGGAAATTGTTAATGCAGATAAATATAAGGTGGTTTTGTATAGTTTCTTCATTATTAAATTATATCGCGACTAAATTAGTAAAATTTGAAGGCTTTGTATAAAGTTTGATGTAATGAATGATAAGGCTAACTTTGTAAATCAACAGTAACTAAAATCGAAACATGTTTTCAGTTAAAACTATCAGCTTTAAAGCTACACTATTATTGGGGTCGGGAATTGTAATTTCTTCATGCGGATCGAGCAAATATGCAGCTACGGAAAAAATCTATAAAGAAAAAACTAAAGAGTTTGCAAAAATTATAACCAGTACACCTCCAGTTGGACAGCTTTACGACACTTTAAACCCAACAAACCAACAATGGATTGGTTCTGTAAATTTTGGGATACGCAAACCAAATTTTGTCATTCTTCATCACACCGCACAAGATAGTTTGGCGCAAACCACGGCAAATTTTATTGGTCACTCTGATATTGCGCCAAAGCGTAAACCTGATCCAAATAAATTTCCATGGAAAAAACTGGCTTTAAAAGGCTTCGGTTTTTGGTATGATGATATATTAAAAAATCCACCAGTTGATTTCGACACCACGAATGCACTGAAGTTAATGGGTTATGATACTAGTGATATTGGCGCAACCATTACAGCATTTAAGCGTCATTTTATTCAAACGGATATTATGCCAAAATTAACACCTGTTGATATTCTGGTGTTGTATAACGTTTACACAAAATATTAACAACAGAGCCCTTGAAGACAATTCAAGGGCTCTGTTGTTAATATCGAGACTCCGCCAATTGCCGATTCGTTAAAGCAATTTACCGACTCTTACTAAACCATTTTTTAAAAATGCTAAACATTCTTTGCACAAAATTTTGATTAAAAAAAACACGGATGACTTGTATTTCATCCGTGTTTATCTGTGGTTAAAAACGATTAGTTCGGCTTCTTAAACGTATCTTTTAATGTAACCGTTCTATTGAAAACCAATTTATCTGCGGTTGAATCTTTATCTAAACAAAAATAACCTTTGCGAATAAATTGATAGCGGCTATCCAAATCAGCATCGGCCAAAGCTGGTTCGATGTAAGCGTTAGGTAAAATCGTTAAGCTTTCAGCATTCAAGTAATCTTTGAAATCGCCTTCTTCTGCATCTGGTGTTTCCGAGGTAAATAGGCGATCATACAAACGAATCTCTGCAGTTTTAGCATGTTGTGCGCTTACCCAGTGAATTGTTCCTTTAACGTTGATTCCGCTGGTATCGTTTCCACTTTTCGATTCCGGAATGTAGGTACAATGGATTCCCCTTCTACGCAAACCCGAAATGGTAGGCATGCGTGGATCATCCCAACCGCTTACCAAATTCTCGTTAACCAATTGCAAAAGTTTACGCTTACTCATTACTGTAGAAGTAAGGTTTAAACGGGCAAATTCATATTGTTTAGATGGAAAAATCTCCAATTTCTCAATAAACCAGTCGTACAATTCGCGGTGTGAAACGTACTCCAAAGTACAAATGGAGTGCGTGATATTTTCGATACTATCGCTTTGGCCGTGAGCGAAATCATACATTGGGTAAATGCACCACTTGTTGCCAGTACGATGATGTTCAGCATGTTTAATGCGATAAATAATGGGATCACGCATTAACATATTTGGACTAGCCATATCAATTTTAGCCCTCAAAATATAAGCGCCATCAGCGAATTCGCCATTTTTCATTTTCGTAAAAATGTCTAAATTCTCTTCCACACTGCGGTTGCGGTATGGGCTATCCTGTCCAGGTTCTGTTGGTGTACCTTTTAAAGCTGCAATTTCATCTGCAGAACTTTCATCAACGTAAGCTAAACCTTTTTCAATTAGTTTAACCGCAAAAGAATATAATTCATCAAAATAATCTGATGCATATAATTCGTTTTTCCAGTTAAAACCTAACCATTTAATATCTTCTTGCTGGCTGTTAACATATTCCGTTTTTTCAGTTACCGGGTTGGTATCATCAAAACGCAAGTTGGTATAACCGCCGTATTTTTGTGTTAGTCCGAAGTGCGTAACCAAGGTTTCATACTTACCACTATTTAAGTCGTTCTCAACAATTTCTTCAATAAAGTTCAATGACTTTTCTTCACTCATAAAAACCTGTAAATTAGGAATGCAAATGTAAAAAGATTGAGCGTAATTATATAAGGAATAGTGAATAGAATAATTTGAGGTAGGAAATGGGGGAATAGAGAATGGGAAATGGGGAATAGAATAATAAGAGGATAGGAAATTGGGAAATAGTGAATAGGAAAAAGATTGAATGATAAAATTTTCAATGACTTAAACCTTCAATCTTTTTCCTATTTTCAATTCCCCAAATCTATGTAACCCACAATACATTCTCTATTTCCAATTCCATAATCCTTTAAAAAGAAAATTCGATACATTTACTTCAACTTAATATTCAGTATGAGCAAAGTATTAAACCGACCAATACGGGTTTTGGTGGCGAAAGTTGGGCTAGATGGCCATGATCGCGGCGCCAAAGTAATTGCCACTTCTCTTCGGGATGCGGGCATGGAAGTAATTTATACTGGCCTTCGCCAAACACCAGAAATGGTTGTTAACACTGCCCTCCAGGAAGACGTGGATGCCATCGGGATTTCTATCCTATCAGGCGCACACATGACCGTTTTTCCTAAAATTATTCACTTTATGAAAGAAAAACAACTTGATGATGTGTTGTTAACTGGTGGTGGAATTATTCCGGAAGGAGATAGAAAAAAACTTGCTGAATTAGGTGTTGGCGAATTATTCCCGCCAGGAACAACTATGGCAAGCATTGTAGAATACATTCAAAATTGGGTTACAGAAAACAGAAACTTTTAAACTATGACTTATCAAAATTTATTATCAGAAGTTAAAGAGAATATACTCTACATCACTATCAATAGAGAAAAAGCTTTAAATGCTTTAAATAAAGAAACACTTGCAGAGCTTGCTGACGTAATTGCTTTAGCAGGCGAAAATGACGAGGTTAGAGGTGTAATTCTTACCGGTGCTGGGGAAAAGGCCTTTGTTGCTGGGGCAGATATAAAAGAGTTCTCCGATTATAGCGGAAAACAAGGCGAGGAATTGGCTAAGAAAGGACAAGAAAATGTTTTCGATGCAATTGAAAAATCTCCAAAACCATTTATTGCCGCTATTAATGGCTTTGCATTGGGTGGTGGATTGGAATTAGCCATGGCTTGCCACATCAGAATCGCATCGGATAACGCAAAATTAGGATTGCCAGAAGTTACGCTCGGATTAATTCCTGGTTATGGTGGCACGCAAAGGTTAACGCAATTGGTAGGTAAAGGCAAAGCAATTGAGCTCATTACCACAGCTAACATGATTGGCGCTGTTGAGGCAGAAAAAATTGGTTTGGTTAATTACACTGTTCCTCAGGCTGACTTGGTTAGTAAAGCTGAAGAAATTTTAAACACAATAAAACTTAGGGCACCTCTTGCCATTGCTGCCGCCATTAAATCGGTTAATGCATCCATAGATGAGCATAATGGTTATTTAACAGAAATTGAAGAATTTGGAAATTGCTTTGAAACCTCCGATTTTAAAGAAGGTGTTGCTGCATTTATAGAAAAACGGAAACCAAATTTTAGCGGAAAGTGATAAACGAGTCTAATTAATTCTATGTTTTAAAAAAACAACTGTAGAAAAAATTTCCCAATTCAGATTATTTTGAGTAATTATGCGCTAACTAAATAACACTCTAAAAACGTATTCATTATTGATTTAGAGTCTACTATAGTTGCTAAATTGATTATTCTGAATGAAAAAGAAGATCTCATAGTTGACGACGAAGTAAATATCGGCTTATTACTTTCTAAATTTCTAATTAGAAATGGCTTTGAAGTTACTAATGCCATAACTGGCACATCGGCTTTGGATGCCTTGTCTAAAGAAACATTTGACTTGGTTCTATGCGACTATCGCCTGGATGATACGGATGGTCGTGCAATTTTAATTAAAGTCAAAGAAAACTATCCATCTACGGGTGTAATCATTATTACAGGCTATTCTGACATTAAACTTGCTGTTGAATTGATCAAATTAGGTGCTTACGATTACATCACAAAGCCTTTATATCCAGATGAAATATTAAACACCATTAATAAAGCGCTCGAAACACAGAGAGCTTTGAATGAAAACAAGGGATCTTCGAGCAAAAAAACAGATGCAGATTCTGATTACGTAAACTACACGGAATATATTGATGGAAACAGCGACGTTTCTGCAACGCTTTTAAAACAAATTCAATTAATTGCGCCAACATCATATAGCATTATTTTAACAGGTAAAAGCGGCACTGGTAAAGAATGTGTTGCTAAAACTATTCACTTAAACAGTTTAAGGAGAGATAAGCCTTTTGTTGCCATGGATTGTGGTTCTTTAACTAAAGAACTCGCTGGAAGTGAGTTTTTCGGACATGAAAAAGGCTCTTTTACGGGTGCGCTGTATACAAAAATTGGTCACTTCGAGCAAGCCAACGGCGGAACCTTGTTTTTGGATGAAATAGGTAATCTATCTTATGAAATACAAGCCACGTTACTTAGAACTGTTCAGGAGCGTAAAGTAAAGCGTATTGGTAGCACTAAGGAGATTGATTTAGATGTTCGGATTATTGTAGCTACCAACGAAAATTTGGTAGATAATATAGGTAAAGGAACCTTTAGGGAGGATTTGTATCATCGATTTAATGAATTCTCCATTCACCTTCCATCATTAAAAAAACGAGAAAACGATATTTTAATTTTTGCAGAAAAGTTTTTAGCTGTTGCAAATCAGGAGCTCAATAAAAATATTAAAGGTTTCTCTGATGGTGTTAAAAATTGTTTCCTAAATTATGGTTGGCCAGGAAATGTTCGGGAATTAAAAAATGTAATTAGACGAGTGGCTTTGCTAACAGATGCCAATATGATTCAGGTTGATGTTTTGCCTTTGGAACTGTCTAACTATGTAAAAGATTTTGATCAAGAAGATTCTTTGAAGCAAATTAAATCAAAGCTAAATGATAAGCCTAAAGATTTAAAAAACGCAGCTCAGGAAGCTGAATACGACACCATTCTAAGTGTATTGAAAGAGGTTAATTTTAATAAAACCAAGGCGGCACAAATTTTAAATATCGATAGAAAAACACTTTACAATAAAATCAAAGCTATTAAGTTCGAGGATCAATAATTTTTTTTTCTGCGCAGCAAAACAAAAGCTAGCATTTTCATATTAAAACAATACCAAACATCTATTTTATGTCGGTATTCTCGTACAAACAGCGTAATAATATTAATTTGCTCATTATAATAGCGCTCGGGCTATTAATTGCTTATTCTTTGCAAGGAATTTTTAGTGCTATTCTAAGCACGCTTGTCTTGTACACCATCATGCGCCCAGCATATGTTTACCTGGCCGAAATTAAAGGCTGGAATAAAAGACTTGCTGCCATTTTTCTAATCACAATTAGTATTGTACTGATTGTACTGCCATTTTATGCTTTAAGCAGTATGGTTATCAGTAAAATTTCAGAGTTGAGAAATAATGAAATTTTCTTTAAAAACCTACTTGTAAAACTTCAGCACCTGGTGCCATTTAAAATCAATCAAGATCTTATTCAGGATGGAATAAACAGATTAGGCAATTGGGCAACAGAGCTATTTCCATCGCTCATATCAAGTGCGGTAAATATTATACTCAGTCTCCTGGTGATGTACTTTTTACTGTACTTTATGCTTATTGAGCATAAAGTTTTTGAACGGTCGCTGATAAAATACGCACCGCTTAGAGAGCAGAATGCATTGCGTTTCGGAAATGAAATGCGGAATACCACATATGCAAATGTGCTCGGTCAAGGATTAATATGCCTTGTTCAAGGCTCTTTAGTAAGCTTATCATTTTATATTTTAGGCTATAAAGACCCTGTTTTCTGGGGAGTTATTACAACTTTCATCTCGTTTGTCCCTATTTTAGGTCCACCTGTAGTGTTCGTTCCGGCAGCTATTTTGCAAATCGCCAACGGCAATAATTTTGCAGGCTGGGCCATGTTAATTTTCGGGTTTGTTGTAATTATCAACATTGATAATGTACTTAGATTTATCATTGCAAAAAAAGTTGGGAACATCCACCCCATAATTACAGTAATTGGCGTAATTATTGGTATTCCTTTATTTGGGATTTTAGGACTTGTTTTTGGTCCGCTACTGATATCTTATTTTATATTACTCGTTAAAATTTACGAAACAAGCACACTTGCTTCAGAAAGACTGGAAAGAATTAAAACAAATAACGAGCTTAATGAGTTATAATTTATAGCTTAACAGTAAAATAATATAGTAGTTCTTATATTGTGAATGTTAAACCCTTAAAATACATTATTATGAATGATAACTCAAAAGTTGTAGTTGCTCTATTAGCAGGATTAGCTGCCGGTGCCGCTTTAGGTATTTTATTTGCGCCAGATAAAGGCGAAGAAACACGCGATAAATTAAGCCAGTCGCTAAAAGATCTAGGCGATTCAATTAAAGATAAAGCAGCTGATGAAATCAATAGCTTATCAAGTCTTAAAGATAAAGTAGTAAGCTCAATTAAAACAAAATTGAGAAGTGTTGAAGAAGAATATAGTGACGACGTAGAGCACGCTTAAAAATAATCATGATTGGGCGCCAATTGCGCCCAATTAAACTCCATCTAAACTATGCAAGAAAATAGAGATAAAAGTATTGAAGATCTTGTTGATGATGCCAAAGGGTTTTTGGATGCAAGAATTGAATATACAAGACTTTACCTTGTAGAAAAGGTATCAAAAATATTCGCCGATTTGGTTACAAACACAGCTGTTATAGTGTGTTTCATACTTGCGTTTTTGTTTGGCAGTGTAACTTTAGCACTTTTCCTATCAGATGTTTTGGGTAGCCATACACGCGGCTTTGGTTGCGTAGCAGGAATTTACGCTCTACTTGCTGTTATTGTTTACTTAACTAAAGATAAATACATAGAAAAAGCAATTATCAACGTTGCAATTAACAAATATTTCGACAAACTTGCAGATAAGGAGGATGAAGATGAGAAAGTATAACATCAGAAATCTGGAGGATTTGCAAGCAGCAAAGTTAGAATTGAAAGTAGAATATACTTTGAAAGAAAATTTGCTTAAAACAGACACAAAAAAGTTTTTAAAGCAATTTACGCTGGGTGCATTAATTAAGCGATATGCTACTCCAAACAATTTGTTCAAAGCGGACGAAAAATTAAACATCAGTGGAACAGCCATGTCATTATTGCTGCCGATGTTTATGAATAAAACCATTTTTAGAAGTGCTGGTTTTTTAACTAAAGCTGCAGTAGGCCTTGTATCTGGTAAAGTTGGAAAGTCGTTAGATGCAGAGCATTTATCAGCAATATTCAATTCTGTTAAAGGTTGGTTTGGCAAGAAGAAAGAGCAAAAAGCGAAAAAATTTGTAGATTATGGCATCCCACCAGATAGTGAAACTTATTAATAATTTTTAAGCCTCTTATGTTAAATGTGAGGCTTTTTATTTTTTGTAAGATTTTTGTAATTTTAAGCTGTAGCGAAATCATTCTTTTAACCGTTATCATTTAAAATCTATTTATGAGAATCATCTTATTAATGCTCGCAATTTGTTTAACGATTTCATGCAAAAAAGACTTAGACAAAAAACTCACCAGCAAAGAATGGAAAATTGAATCGACAAGCGTTACACCGGCCATTACCATTGGATCTAAATCAAGTACCAACTATTTGGAACTGATGGGAAGTGCGAGTTGTGAGGCAACAACGACTTTGTATTTTTCTGAAGAAGGTGTATTCTCCTCAAGTGCAAATGGGGCATTATGTGACTTATTTTATAACCCTAACAGCAAACCAATAATCTGGACTCGTGAAGAAAATCAGATAAAAATTTCCTCCCAACCAAATTCGCCATATATCCTTAACGGAAATAAACTTACTCAAACAACAACAACTGCATCTGGAGGAATTGTCTATACATTTGTACGCGTATATAAAGCAAAATAAATTGAAGATCTTAATGGTATGCCTCGGCAATATTTGTCGTTCTCCTTTAGCAGAAGGCATTATGCGCAATCTTGTTGAAAAAGAAAATCTAAATTGGGAAATCGCATCTGCGGGCACAGGCAATTGGCATATTGGCAAAGCACCAGATAGCAGAAGTATTGCTGCAGCGAAGGCTTTAGGCTATGATATTAGCCAACAACGGGCGAAGCAGTTTGACCATTCTATGTTTTCAAAATTTGATTACATCCTGGTAATGGATCGAAATAATTTATCAGATGTAAAATTTTTGGCCAAAACAGCAGAAGAACGTGCAAAAGTTAAGCTTTTTTTAGATGAAGATGAAGTGACTGATCCCTACTGGGACAATCAATTATTCGAGCCCGTTTCTAAGCAAGTTGAGGAAAGATGTAAAGAAATTATTAAACAACTTTCTTAATTTAGTGATTCGTTGGAAAAACGCTAACCAATCTCATCAATGAAAAATATTTTTGTCTTTTGTATTTTAATTACTGCTGTTTTATTATTTCAAAGCGCTACTAAAAATAAAGCCCTTCGGATTTTAGTTTTTTCAAAAACCAAAGGTTTTAGACACAACTCCATTGAAACCGGTAAAACAGCGATACTAAAATTAGGAAAAGAGAACAATTATCTAGTTGATACCACTGAAAATGCAACTTTTTTTACAGAGAAAAATTTAAAAAAATACGCAACTGTTATCTTCTTAAATACTACCGGCGATGTTTTAAATGATGCACAACAAAATGCTTTTGAAAGCTATATAAAGGCAGGTGGCGGATATGTTGGCGTACATGCCGCTGCTGATACTGAATATGACTGGCCTTGGTACGGGAAGTTAGCCGGTGCCTACTTCATCAGTCATCCCGCTGTACAAGAAGCTAAATTTATAGTCAAAAACAAAAAGCATCCTTCTACAAAATTCTTTACTGATTCCATTTGGATGCACAAAGATGAACTTTATAATTTTAAAGACATTAACCCAGACATTAATGTGTTGGTAACCATTGACGAAAACTCTTACAGTGGAGGGAAAAACGGAAATTTTCATCCTTTTAGCTGGTACCATAAATATGATGGTGGCAGGGCATTTTATACCTCGATGGGCCACACCAAAGAGACGTGGACAGATGAAACCTTTTTAAAACATTTATTAGGCGGAATTACATACGCAGCAGGCAAGAAAAACGAATAGCCGCAGATTAGTTTACAAACTCTGAATCTGCGGCTACTATGTGTTCTATCAAATTAATAAAACAGTTGAGAGATCACGTTGCTTGCAGATGGAGCGGCTGGCTTCAACAAGGTAAATTTTGCCAGTTGGGCTACGGTTAAAACATTTCCTAATTTAGTTTTTAATCCAGAAACTAAACTATTCACTTTATTTTTTGATCCTACTGGATCAGTTTTTTGAGTAGCCAGAGCTGTTGCTTTTTGCACTAAAAAGTTTTTTACAATTGAAGTTACCGTTGGCTTTTGAGCAGTTGTTAAACTCAAAGCGGGTGTTAACTTCCCTAAAACCCCAGAGGTTAGACTATTTACATCCAAACCCGTTAAAGCGGCTGCAGAGCCCACTTTACTTAAAATATTTTGTGCGTTAGATGTTAGTATCAATCCTAAAACCAAAGCAGATAGCATCATTAATTTCTTCATGGTAATTATTTATTTATACAATAAAGATACAAATACTTACACCTTTTAAGAATGAAGTGATCATACAGGCTTAGTCTTATGATTGACTAAATAAATATAATTGAACATGCAGAAGGCCGCTACAGCACCAAAAGTATGCCATAAAAAGTGGGTGCCGATTGATAAAATCTCCCATTTATCGGCAATACGAAAAGTTAGCGCAAAAATAAATGCAAGCAATGCAAATCCAACCCATTTGCCATTATTCCATTCTGTTTTCATTAAGTACACGAAAACTGGAAAAAGCACTAATGCCGCCATAAAAGCATAATTGATATTAATGAAGATTTGAAAATCGCCATTTGAAAACAACTGTCTCACGTAGAACTGAAAAAAAGCGTAAACGGCTACCATCAGAACAGCGTAGTACCATTTTGTTAGTTTAGCCAAAAAATAAACACCTGCCGAAAGGCATAGTATCATAATGGGCATCCAATCCATCATTATAAATATTGGCCAGCGCCTTAGGCCATGATATGTGGTTCCACCAATGCCACCAATATAAAGAAGCACCAATGCAATGCTTAAAAATATGTGACTTTTGTAGTTTCCCCATAATTTATATGTCCAATACACAGCAATCATTAAAAAGAAACAACTTGTAATGGTATTTAATGGCTCTGGGAAAAAATTATCCAAATTGGTTTCTGTGTAAGTGGTACCGCCATCTGGGGGGTTCTGTATATAGGCGTTCATATTTAGTAATGGTTTTGAATTTGCAATCTGCATTTATAAAACAAAAACATTAAAAAAAGTAGTGTGTGTTTGCGTAAAAAATTTGCGACCGAGCCTTAACAATAAAAAACATCATGGTAATTATATTGCCATTCAACCATTTGATGACCTATTACAAAAAATGACAAACCTTTTGTTGTACTACATGTTGAAATAATAACATCAAAATCTACAAAAACATGAAAACTACAACAGCAACAGCAGAGGTTTTAAACGACCTTGTTCAAATTAATAACGACCGTATTGAAGGTTATGAAAAAGCACGCAAAGAACTAAAAGATGGAGATGCAGATTTAAAGTCTTTGTTTTTAAATATGATTGAAGAAAGCCAAAAATACAAAATGGCTTTAGCTACTGAGGTTGCGGCATCAGGCGAAGATATTGAAACTGGAACAACTACATCTGGCAAAATTTACAGAGGTTGGATGGATGTAAAAGCATTATTCACAGGCCATGACCGTCAAACAGTTTTAAATAATTGTGAGTTTGGGGAAGATGCAGCACAAAATGCTTACAAAATGGCATTGGAAGAAGAAGATCTTCCGGCAAATATCAGAGAATTGATTTCTGATCAAAAAGCATCTTTAAGAGTATCGCATGATGAAATTAAAAGATTACGCGATTCTCAAGCGTAATTTTAGCTTTAGTTAAAAGAGAAATGCTCCTGATAGATTCAATCAGGAGCATTTTTTCGTTTAGCAATTAGATGTTTTAAGATTCTAATTCCCTATCTAAATGTTCAGTAACACGTTGAATGGTATTGTCGATTGTATTGCTTAAAATAGTTAAATATGAGCCTTTTTTTGCATTGTCAATTGCATCTTGCAAACAAGCTGTGCTTTTATTGTTAATGATGATCTCTTTATCCGGATCCACTTCCTTAATTCCACTTACGAGAAGATCGATCAATTCCTGTTGATCACGACCACGTAAATATTTCTCCTGACAGATGTAAATCTTATCAAACATTTGAGCAGAGATACGGGCAGTTTCTTTAATGTCTTCATCTCTCCTATCGCCAGTTCCAGAAATAATTCCGACGTGCTCCGTTGATTCCACGCTAGCGAGGAATGCTTTTACACCATTAAAGCCATCAGGATTATGAGCAAAATCAACCAGTACCTTAAAGTCTTTAAATCTGAAAACATTCATTCTGCCTGGTGTATGCGCAGCAGATGGAATAAATGTTTCTAATGATAAACGAATATCCTCAGGTTTATATCCCCACAAATAAGCCGCTAATGTTGCCGCTAAAACATTCTGAATCATAAAATTAACAGATCCACCAAAGGTTAATGGAATGTGTGTAGCTTTATCAACCCTTAATTTCCAATCGCCGGTTTTAATGGTGATGTAACCGTTTTCATAAATGGCGGCAATCCCGCCTTTTTTGCAATGGTCTTTAATTACCGGATTATTTTCATCCATACTGAAATAAGCAACATTACAACGGGCATCTCTGGCTATTTTTACGCAATAACCATTGTCGGCATTTAAAACAGCCCAACCTTTTCTACGCACTGCACCAATTACAACCGCTTTAACACGTGTTAAATCATCCAAATTATGAATATCAGAAATACCTAAGTGATCTTCCTGAATATTGGTGACAACGCCAATATCGCATGCATTAAAACCTAAACCTGCTCGCAAAATACCACCTCGGGCAGTCTCTAAAACAGCAAATTCAACAGTTGGATCTTTCAGAATAAATTCGGCACTTACCGGACCAGTGGTATCGCCTTTCATCAACATGGTGTTGTGCACATATACGCCATCACTTGTGGTAAAGCCAACACGCTTGCCATTGCTACGAATGATATGAGCTATCAATCGCGTAGTTGTTGTTTTTCCGTTCGTTCCGGTTACGGCAATAATTGGAATTTGCGATAATCTACCTTGCGGATATAGCATGTCTACCACTGAAGCAGCAACATTTCGAGGCAAACCTTCACTTGGCGCCAAATGCATTCTGAAACCTGGGGCAGCATTTACCTCTAAAACTACTCCACCATTTTCAGTAAGCGGTTGGGTAAGATTTTGCGCCATAATATCAATACCACAAATATCTAATCCTATTACGCGGGAAATTCGCTCGCAAATGAAAATATTTTGTGGATGTACAATATCTGTAACGTCTATCGAAGTTCCACCTGTACTTAAATTAGCTGTAGATTTTAAATAAACAATCTCTCCTTTTTCAGGAATGGTTTCTAAAGTATATTCTTTTTTGGCCAACAAATCCAACGTATCACGATCGACAGAAATTTCGGTTAAAACATTTTCATGTCCATAGCCGCGGCGTGGATCCTCATTTTCCTTATCAATCAGTTCCTGAATAGTATGAATTCCGTTCCCCATCACATGCGCAGGATCGCGTTGTGCTGCTGCAACAACTTTATGATCTATCACTAGAACCCGGAAATCATATCCAGTAATAAATTTCTCGATAATTACCCTTCGAGAGTAGGTTTTAGCATATTCGAAAGCTGCTTTTGCAGCCTCCATGGTTTTAACATTTATCGTTGCGCCTTTTCCGTGGTTTCCATCCAAAGGTTTAAAAACCAACGGAAAACCAACTTTATTTACTGATGATTCCAAATCATCGGGATTGGAAATGGTAACCCCTGAAGCAACCGGAATGGCAGCCTCTGTAAGCAAACGTTTTGTTTCTTCTTTATTACTTGCAATATCAACAGCAATACTGCTCGTTTTTTCAGTCATTGTTGCTCTAAAACGAACCTGGTTTTTGCCATAACCCAATTGAACAAGCGAACTTTTGTTTAATCTTATCCAGGGAATATTTCTGCTTACCGCCTCCTGCACAATAGAACCCGTACTCGGACCTAAGGCCTCCAATTCACGGATCTCTTTCATTCTTCTGATGTCATGCTCTAAATCATATTCTTGATTTTCAATCAAAGCTTCAGCAATGCGAACTGCCGCTTCAGCCGCATAAACACCAACTTTTTCTTCCAGGTAACTAAAAACTACATTGTAAATGCCTTCTGTCTTAGTTTGACGCGTACGGCCGAAGCCGGTTTCCATTCCTGCAATGGTTTGGATTTCTAATGCGATGTGCTCAATAACATGCCCCATCCAGGTGCCTTCTTTTACACGGGTGAAAAAACCACCTTCAACACCTTTAGAACATCGGTGTGTGAACATGCTTGGCAAAAGTTTTTCAATGCGCTCGCTAAAACCCTCAATGGTATTGGTTGGCCGTTGCTCCAGATCCTCTAAATCCAGACGCATTTGAATTAATTTTTTGCGACTTATCGACCAAATATTTGGCCCTCTTAATACTTGTATGTTTGATATCTTCATGTAATATTTTGTCGTTTTTAATGTTAAACAAGCGTTGGGATGGCCTTTTAATTCAATTTTCAAAAAATGAAATTGATGAATGTAAATTATACATTTATTTTTAAAAGTGACACCACAAATAGCTAAATCAAAATAAATAATAATACACAAAGAATGGTTCCAAAGGGCAAACTTATCATCATTGGTGGAGCAATAAACACAGGCAGCTTTGCTGAAACGCAATTTGGGTTGCCTGAAAACATGAATTTTTTTGAACGTGGAATTTTAAAAAGAATCACAACCGAATCGGTAAGAGATATCGAATCTCGTTTCGAAATTATCACAACAGCCTCTTTAATGCCTGAAAAGGTCGGAGAAGAATACATCAAAGCTTATGCTCAATTAGACGTACATAATGTTGGTGTACTAAATATCACTAATCGTGAAGAAGCAAATTCTGAAGAAAACTGCGCTAGAATTGCAGCAGCAGAAGTCATCATTTTTACCGGTGGAGATCAGTTGCGTTTATCTTCAATTTTTGGAGGAACGAAAATCCATCAAATTTTATTAGAAAAATACAAAAGCGAACCTGTTGTTATCGCAGGCACTTCTGCGGGAGCGGCAGCAAGCTCAAAAAACATGATTTACCAGGGAAGCAGTAAAGATGCTTTGCTTAAGGGTGAAGTGAAAATTACTGGTGGATTGGGTTTTATCGATGATGTGATTGTAGATACACACTTCGTTCAACGTGGTAGAATCGGTCGGTTATTATACGCAGCAGCAAGTAATCCAGGTATTTTGGGAATTGGTTTGGGAGAGGACACTGGTCTATTCATCTCTGACGGTCACGTTATGGAAGCTATTGGATCTGGAATGGTTATATTGGTTGATGGTCGCCAAATGGCAGATACTAATCTTACCGATGTGGAAATGGGGCAACCTGTTTCAATTAAAAATATGGTTGTACATGTAATGTGCGATGGCGATGTTTACGATTTAACAGACCATAGTTTAGTAATTCACCATCCAAAAGTTGTTCCGATAGGATAAAATGAGTTTCTGGTTGAGCGTTTTAAATCTTAATACTAGCTTCTAAAATCTTAATACTAATGAAACTAATTATACATGGTGGCTTTTTCAGTGAGTCATCCACCAACCAGGAAACAAAAAAAGCAAAGCAAGATGCTTTATCTGAAATTGTTACCCTCGGCCATGAATATTTAAAAACCCACACTGCTTTAGAAACGGTAGTTTACACCGTTGCCTTATTGGAAGATAATGCGCTTTTCAATGCAGGAATTGGTTCACAAATTCAAAGCGATGGGAAAGTGCGTTTAAGCGCATCCCTTATGGATGGAAAAACCGAAAAATTTAGTGGAGTAATTAATGTGGAGGATGTTAAAAATCCCATTGAAATTGCTAAAGACTTAATAGATCACGATGACCGTGTACTAAGCGGCGATGGTGCACAAAACTTCGCCAGAAAAAATAACCATGAATTTTTCAATCCAATTACTGCTCAACGCCAATCGGAATACGAAGCCAAATTAAATCAAAATAATAATAAAGGAACCGTTGGTTGTGTAGCGTTAGATGCAGAAGGAAATCTGGCAGCTGCAACTTCAACAGGTGGAAAAGGTTTTGAAATTCCGTGTCGCGTGAGCGATTCGGCCACTGTAGCGGGCAATTACGTTAACCAACATGCTGGAATCTCTTGTACAGGTGTTGGAGAAGATATTGTGAGCAATGCCACTGCTGCAAAGATTGTAACCCGCGTTACGGATGGCTTTTCTTTAAAAGATGCTTGTGATAAAACTTTTGTTGAGCTAAAAGCCTTTGATGGTTTTGCTGGCGTTATTGGCATTTCCTCTTCAGGCGAAATTTACCATTGCGACTCACATCCTTACATGGTTTGGGCATCTTTCGACGTTAATTTACAGGTATTTAAATAAAATTGAATATAAAGTATTATTTTTGTTGCATGCCCAAATATGTATTGGCTTTGGTAAGCCTATTCGCCACATTTCAACTACAAGCTCAAAACATTGATAGAGCCGATTTTCAGGAACCAAGTGGAGGTAGCGCAATCACAATTGCCGTCTCAAAATTCGATTTAGAGGAGGGAAATTCATTTTTTGAAGATGCTGAAGGTTTAGAAAAGAAAGGTGATTTTAATGAAGCACTCACTTTATTTGGCAAAGCGGCATTTGAGTATAACGCAGCTAAAAACTTCAATAAATACGGCCAGGCAATTATTAAAATGAGCAATATGCATTATCAGCTTGGCAGATATAGTGATGCTGAACAAATCTTGCTTAACGTTGCACTTAAAAATTATTCAAAAATGGGCAGTAGAAGTGGTTTAATGAACACTTACAGCTTACTTGGAAAAGTATATCTAGCCAATAATAAATCCACTCAGTCGATGTGGTTTTACACCCAACAAGGTATTTTGGCAAAACAACTTAAAAGCAACAACTCATATATCGAATCTATTTTAGGCATTGTACAAGTGAAAATCAAAAAGAAAGATTTCACGTTAGCCCTAAGAGATTTAAAAACGGCTGAATGGCTAGCGAGTTCAATAAAATCTACGCAATACAAAGCTCAAATAAGCGATGCCAGAGAAGCCATTGCAAGCAAAACATCGCTTAAAAAATCCTAAAAATAATTTGTTCTAAATTTTAATTGCATGTTATTAATAAATAATGCAATTGTAATATTCTATTTCAGAATGGCTTAGGGCCATTATATCAAAACAAAACCCGCAATATTTCGTTAATTTTCAATAATTGTTAAATAAAAAGCTTTTAGCTAGATTTGATAAAATTTTAACAAGAGACAGTAATAATGCTGTCTCTTTTTTGTTTTTTCGTTAAAATGGTACCATATTGGCTATATAGAATTGAAAATGGATTTTAAATCGTTTAAAGAGATGTTGAAGAGAATATTTTTTGTAATTTTTACAGCAGCAGTGCTTGCTTGCCATGCTGACCCTAAGCCACAGCCTATTGTGGAGGGCATTACAAATGTGATGCCTGATGAACAACAAAAATTAGTGATTAAGGAAGTTGTGAATCTCATCGAGAGTTATAACTATAAAAAAATCCAAATCAATGATTCTATTTCATCTTTAATTCTTGATAAATACATCAAGTCTTTGGATCAGGGCAAGAATTATTTCATTGCTTCAGACATCAAGGAGTTTGAGAAATACAGATACACTTTAGATGATGATTTCAAAAATGGCGATTTAAGTGGCCCATTCTATATCTACAATGTTTATGCAAAAAGATTGAATGAATATTTTAAATATTCATTGGCTCAAATCAAAAGCAAATACGATTTCAATCAGAATGATACTTACATTTTTGATAGAGAAAAAATGCCATGGGCAGCTTCATCTATAGCATTGAACGAAACCTGGAAAAAGAGGGTAAAATATGAGTTGATTAACCTGAATTTGGCGGGAACAGCTCAGGATAAAAACGTTGAAACGCTAACGAAACGTTATCAAAACCTTCAATCTCAAACATCAAAAACAAATAATCAAGATGTATTTCAAATCCTGATGGATGCTTTTACTGAATCTGTAGACCCACACACCAATTATTTTGTACCAGCAAGAGCCACTGAATTTAACGAGGAAATGTCTCGTTCGTTCGAAGGTATTGGCGCAAGATTACAGTTGGAAAATGAAGTGGTTAAAATTTCAGAAATTATCCCGGGCGGACCTGCTTTTAAAGGAAAACAATTAAGTGCTGGTGACAGAATTATTGCGGTTGCACAAGGCGATGACGAATTTGTTGATGTTGTTGGATGGAGATTAGATGTTACCGTTACTAAAATTAAAGGGCCTAAAGGAACAAAGGTTCGTTTAAAAGTGATTCCGGTTGGCAAGGAAATGTCTTCTAAGCCTGTAATTATTGAGCTTTTAAGAGAGAAAATCATCCTGGAAGATCAATCGGCTAAGAAAAAGGTAAAAACAGTAAATACAAATGGTAAAGATTATAAAATCGGCATCATTTCTTTACCGGCCTTCTACGCTGATTTTAAAGCAGCAAATGCTGGCGATAAAAATTACAAAAGTACAACCCGTGATGTTAGAAAGCTTGTTGATTCATTAAAAAACATTGATAAAGTTGATGCGATAGTAATGGATTTACGTGGAAACGGCGGAGGTTCGTTGGTTGAAGCCATTTCACTAACGGGTTTATTTATTGATAAGGGCCCTGTGGTTCAAGTAAAGGATGTAAGAGGAAAAATTGAAGTGGATGAAGACGAAACTTCAGGCGTAGCGTGGGATGGACCTTTCGGTGTAATGATCGATCGTTTGAGTGCTTCGGCATCTGAAATTTTTGCTGGCGCCATTCAGGATTATGGTAGAGGTATTGTGATGGGCAGCCAGAGTTATGGCAAAGGAACCGTTCAATCTTCAATTGATTTGAATAAACTGGTTAACCCAGGCATGCTGCAAAAAATTGCTGGCTTGGTTACCAGAGATAAAACAGTTGGAACCTCTCCGAGCACCGTTAATCCTGCAGATGTAAACCTTGGTCAAATCAATTTAACAATGGCGAAATTTTATCGCGTAGCTGGAAGCAGTACACAACATAAAGGCGTAACGCCTGATATTGTGTTCCCTTCACTTTATCCAATGGATAAAATTGGAGAGGATACTGAACCATCTGCCTTACCTTGGGATGTGATTCCAAGATCGAACTTTAAAGCAGTAGCTAATTTATCAGCTGTAAAAGCGGGCTTAATTAAAAACAGCGAACAACGTATTGCCAGTTCTTTGGATTTCAAATATGTGAAACAAGACATTGCTGAGATCAAAAAACGTGATGCTGAAGTTTCAGTTACTTTAAACGAAAGCAAATTGAAAGCAGAACGTGAAGCACAAGAAGCAAAATCTTTAGTCAGACAGAATGAACTTAGAGCACTAAGAGGGTTGCCGGCCATTAAAAAAGGCGAAAAGGTAACTAAACAAGATTCGTTTGATTTTATTGAAGATGAATCGTTGAAAGTGATGGGCGATTTCATGCAACAATCAGGTAATTATGTTATGAATTTAGGCGTTCCTGTAGCTCCTAAACTTTAATAAAAACAACTAAAAAAAAAGCTCGATCAGAATTTCTGATCGAGCTTTTTTCGTTAATAACAAAAAACTTTAAGATGGTTTTATTGGATTCTGGCTCAATTGCATGGCCATCATTTCCTTCATCGTTTTATTCATGCCTTCAGTGCTACCATCCAGGAAGATGATATTACCCTCGCCATATTCAGCAAACTGTTTAATGGCCTCTGTCCACATGGTGAAAAGAATTACCGATGTATCTAAATTGGCTTGTTGCATTTCATGCGCCGCATTGGTCATACCTTTTGCCACCTCTTCTCTAAACAAGGCAATACCTTGTCCACGAAGTTGTGCCGCTTCACGCTCGGCAGTTGCCGCAATTTTAATGGCATTACCATCCGCTTCCGCACCTTTGGTTTTGGTAATCAACAAAGCCTGACCTTCATTTTCAGCAGCTGCTTTTAAGTTGTTAGATGCTACTACGCGACTCATCGAACGCATAATCTCTTCATCAAAAGTAATATCATTCAATTGAAGATCTTGTAGGTGATAACCCCAACCATCTAAAACCTGATCAATCTGTTCTTTAACGTGTAATACAATCTCATTACGTTGTGCCAATACGTTAGCTTGCTTTTGCGTAGCCACATAGGCACGGATGGAACCTTCAATAGTTCTGATTAATGCTTGCATTAAGTTGGTTGCATCAACGAATTTAAAGGCTACGTTTTTAATGGTTTCCTCATCTTGATTAACTACAGAATAAAGTAACATGGCTTTAAAATAAACATTTGCCTGATCTTGGGTAACCGCCTGGAATGATAATTCTACAGAACGATTTTGAATGGAAATCCGGGAATAAATCTGTTCGATTAGCGGGATTTTAAAATTTAATCCAGGGCGAAGTTGTCTGCGGTATTTACCAAAAACCGTTACCACAGCTATTGTTCCTTGTTTAACAGTAACAAAAGAGCTCAGTAGGATAATGACGAGGATAAAACCGAGAATGTAAATAGTGTATTGCATAATTAGATTTTTTATGAAGTTATAAAAAAATAAATACAAACATTAAATCACGTAGAAATCGATCAAAACAAAAGAGTTGATTTTTTGTCTATATGATACTAAAAATTATATCATGAATGTAAAACGCACTTTCGGTACAGTATTAACAATATTAGGCATTATCGGCTTGATATATGCGGGTTGGGGCTTTGTAAATCACAGTCAAGAAACCAGAGGTTTAATGGTGTATGGCATTATTGGTTTAATCTTTTTTGTATCGGGAATTGGCTTGGTAAAAAACACAAAAGACGAGAGTTAGTAAGAAAATTATTGCTTCTTCTTGTGTTTTATAATTTGATATTGGCTGAATGCAACCAAGCATCCGGCCAATATTATAATTCCGGCCGACCAGATATTCTTTGGATTTTCATTAATGTAATAAGCTGCAACCAAAACTAAAATTGTTGCAGCTATAGCGATGATATAGTGAAGAATTAATCCTTTTTTCATGAGTTGATCGAAAATACAAAGGTCCTGAAATAAACTGAGATTGATGTCTGCGAAGATTAATCTTTCATGGAAATTTTATTATCCTCAAACTTTAGCTGGTGACCGATGAAATCGATATCTGTTAATTCTTTAATGCGTTTGAATGCCCGGCTATTTTCATCAACAGTTAATCTGCTAATTTTATCTTGCTGTATTGAAACTACGCCAGCAAAAAGGAAATCGCCTTTCGAATTTATTTTGAGTTGAAGAAGCGGTGCAATGCCATTATTTCCTTTGAGGCTAAACATCCCATAAGTACAAAAATTACCGAGACTGTAAGCGATAAATTTATTTTTATAAACTTCTACTGCCCGGGTTACATGAGGACCATGGCCCAAAACCACGTCAGCACCAGCATCAATAACGCTGTGTGCAAACTTGTAAACATTACCCCGATTCTCTTTATAAAAAATTTCGTTTTTGCGTGGTACATTTTCAAATCTGGCACCCTCACCCCCGCCATGGAAAGATACAATTACAATGTCAACCTGCTTTTTTAATCGGGAAACTAAAGCTTTAGCACTATCGATTTTATTAATCGAGACTGTATTTTCATTTGGTGCAAAAGCACAAAAAGCATATTTCACACTATCTTTTTCAAATATTTCAAAAGGTTTGTTAAGCTGCCCGGCATAATGAATTTGTAACGAATCTAAAATTCGAGCGGTATTTTTCCGGCCTCTTGAATCAAAATCACCTACATGGTTATTGGCAATACTCAACACATTAAAACCTGCTTTTTTATAAATCCCTGCATAACGTTCCGGCATTCTAAATGCATAGCAACTATTTGGATTAACCCCATTACATTTATTTGAATTGCCTGAGTTTAAAAAGCAACCCTCCAGATTACCAAAAACAATATCGCCCTTTAGTAAACTGTCTACTGCCTGAAAACTATTCACGGCATCATCTGGCGGTAAATTCGTTTTTGATGGAAATGCAGAACCCAGCATGATATCGCCAACAGCAGTTATTGAAATGGTATCTTTCAGTTTCCTAATTACAGTATCCTGCTGGATTACAGGAACGCTAACCTGAGCACTGTTACTGGTGCAGCTTAAAAATAAAATTACAATAAGCAATGAGCAAATTATATTTGTTACAAACTTCATAAAAGCGATCTTTTAATCTAACGCACTAAAATTACAATCTATCGCTTTAAGATCCTGAAATAAATTCAGGATGACGATAGTGTGAATCTGGTGCTATAAAAAAATCCTCCAAAATTGCTTTAGGAGGATTATATCTATTCAATCTAAAATCGTAATTCTACGATAGTATATTGGCTTATTCTACTGTAAACTCTTTCTTAAATGATTCTAAAATTCTTCCGCCCTTATAAAAGTAGCGGCTGTAATAAGGTTCATTTAAATTACTGATGACTACACCACGTGAGCTTGATGCATGTGCAAATCTGTTATCTCCCAGGTAAATACCGATATGAGAAATACTTCTGCTTTTAATTTTGAAGAAAACCAAATCGCCTTCTTTCAAATCATCTTTAGCCAATGGATCTACCATGCTAAAAATATCGCGTGAATTTCTTCTGATGGTGGTGTTGAAAACTTTGTCGAAAATTTTTTAATCATGTTATACAGTTATGTTTGGGTATTCACTTACACAGTAACGTAAACCACATGGGCTTATTGTTGGTTGCCAAAAGTATTAATTATACAAATGTTATCCAAATGTTAGGTGTTAAAAAGTGAAAGTTATTAACATTTAAACGATTTCGACTTGTTAGGAAACGAGAATTCATTTTAAAAATTGTTTCGAAAAGCAAGTTTTTTTCTCCGTCGGTTTCGAAAGTCCTGCTATCCCTACAATCTTTTGCGATCGTTAATTCTAAACTTCAAAGCATTTACCTCAAAAATATTTTCGTTCTATCAGGTTTAAATTAATTGGTTTTTTGTTCTTGGGGATTTTAACTACCCCCTCCCCTCCTAAATTAGGAGGGGAGTAGCTAGTGCTTATATATTATTTCCATCTAATGGTTTGTGTCCTCACCAACCGATAATTAAAAGCTAAAATTAAATTTATTATGCAGAACCTGCTCCCCTCCTTATTTTCAAGGAGGGGCCGGGGGTAGTTTAAACCAGTATTAATCAATCGCCATGACCCTAATAACTTAAGCCCGACAGCAGCAATTATCCTTTTTTGTTGTAAATTATTAAATTATAGAAGAAAAAAATCACAAAAAAGATAATGCAAATGGTGGGACTGCTATAGCCCAATTACCACACAATTGCCTTTCAAATAAAATTTTATAAATTAGGACTAAATGCGATTTTGCAGAATTAAATTTTACGATAATTTGCAATAGCGGATGCGATTACTTGCTAAGTTTAAAATATATAAAATCGAGGTTTTGAATGAAATAGGCTAGATTGAGAGCTTTTATTTGTAAAACAACTGTTAAATAGACATTCATATGAAAGTGTATGATGTTTTTACACTGAAAAGTGCCAAAAATTACAATAAAAAAATTAGATTTGCTGTCGCAAAAAAACAAATATCCTAAAATGAGTGCAGTAGAAATAAATAAAGATACTTGGTTAAAATGGTTCGAATCGATGT
>SEDB01000348.1 GCA_004210715.1 Pedobacter sp. | reverse complement strand
CTACGAATCCAGCGGTTCGGTAGTTAAAATATCCAAAACTACTGACTTAGACTTTACAGAATTCAAGTTCATTCTGCACAACAAGCAAATGATCTATATTCTGAGTTCACGTAATTAGGGGATCCGACAATGATTCCCCCTCCCTTTCGCAGGGAAAATTAAAAAAACTTAAACCACTTTAAGGTTATAATTTTCTTTACCGGAATGACGGAGAATATTCCAGTGATTAAGGAAAGAATTTCTAAAGCAGTTTGAATCTTTGACAGCCCGCAATTCCATGATAAAATCAGCGATAGGTCTTAGTAAGAGTGAACCGCCGTTTCTAGGCCGTCATTGATCTATTCATCGCTTAACGTGTGGCTGGACGGCAAATCTGAAGAAACCTTCGATTGCTTACTTTTAGCCCTCAGCTAAAATGGAATCATTGAATATTTCGACTGTTGTTTTGGCCTTAAATGCGTTCCTCCAAGTCTTTGATCGGAAGCTTTAATGCAATCGCGCTGATAAATTTGACGTGCTGGGTAATTAGTTTATAATTGATAACTTTGCCCTACTTATGAAAAAAATAATCATTATTGAAGATGATGAAGCAATTGCGGAGGTAACCTCACTGGCCTTGGAAATGAGCGGACACGAAGTGATCGCAATCGACGATCCGGACGCACTATTTAATATGATTGATCAGTTCAAACCTGAAGTAATTTTGATGGACTATAATATCGGCAATGCTAACGGCAGAAAAATTTGCGAAGACATCAAATTCAACCCCAAATACGAAAGTTTGAAAGTGCTGTTGTTTTCAGCTGCTGTTTCAAGCGAAAGTGAATTTAAAAATCCATTATTCAGGTTTTTCGATGGTTTTGTGCCTAAGCCTTACGATCTTGAGGATTTATTGGCTAAAATCAATGGAACCTACAGTGTGGATTCCTGAGACTTCTGGGGGGATTGAGATGGAAAGCACAACTGATTCCTATTAAACTCCCTGCACCGGGAAAAAGTGATATCTTAGATTGGTGCACCATTTTTAAAAAAAGTCCGGCACCGAAGTCTGTTGGAAAATATTTTCTAATTTTTTAAATCAAACTATTCATTAACATATGACTTAGCGTATCACAATGGAAGTTCCAGTGTAAAAACAGATCCTTGATCAATTGCACTTTTGACGCCGATTTTTGCTTGATGGAGTTCTGCAATTTCCTTACACAAATAAAGGCCGATCCCGAAACCTGCTATGGAACCGAGCTGTGGATTTTTGATCCTGAAATATCTTTCGAAAATCTGCCCCTGATCCTCTTCACTGATACCCATTCCTTTATCTTTGACCGTGATAATAACCTTTTCATTAACTATGCTAGTGAATGAGATGGTTATAGTAGTATTCATGGGCGAGTATTTAACGGCATTGCCTATAAGATTCTGGATTACCTGGGAAATTTTTTCCCTGTCCGCGATAACCATCAAGGATTCCCCCTTTTCAAAAACAATCTGATGGGTATGGACGCTAGAAAGCGCTTCTTCCTCGAGCTCGTTAAATAATATTCCCAGATCGAATGTCGTTTTCTCAAGAAGCATCCTTCCCGAATCCAGACGTGATATGTTAAGGAAGCTGTTAATCATAGCTGTCATGTTACGGACTTGCCTCGTCGACTTCTCAATAACATTTTGCTGCGAGGTGTTTCCCTCGAGCATCGCGGTTCGTTGCATCAGTTGAAGGTAGGCATTCAAGGAGGTCAAGGGGGTTTTCAGCTCATGACTAACCATGCTCATAAAGTCATCCTTTCGCTGTTCATCCTTTTTTTGCTCAGTGATGTCCCTTAACGTGCCGTTCAGGGTTGCGACTTTTCTATTTTGATCGTAAAAAACTTTTCCGCGTGCTTGTAAAAGCCTTCCTTTTGGATCATGTGGATTATAAATCCGGTATTCAATAAAATAGTTCCCATCAGCGCTACTGTTGAACGATTGAGCGATGGCTTCTGCCACCCTCACCTTGTCCTCTACAAAGATAGCAGAAATGGCGGTTTCCAAATCCATGCTATCATGACCAGAAAGGCCAAACCATGATTTTAACAGATCATTGCCCGAGAATTGATTGGTTTCTGGCTCATAGTAAAATGTGGCAAGTTCACCGGCAAGGGTTGCCATGGAAAGCATTTGTTGATCTTTTTCACTGGCACGGCGATCAAGCACCTGCTGGGTAATCTCATCCAGAATCACCAACACTCCTGTAACTTCTCCCTCTGAGGAAAATACTGGTTGATAAACCGAATTGACAATAGCATCACGCAAACCCTCCTTATCGAGTAACCTGACCAGAAATTCGTCATTTTTCCTACTTTTGCCAGTTTCAAAAACTTCAGTTAGCCATCCGTTCACAGGTTGTCCAATAAGCTCAGGACGGGCAACAGCGTGCGCAATGCCCTGTACCTCGGAAAGCTTTCGACCCCAAATTTTGAGAATTGCGGGATTAGCTATCTCAATGAGATGCTCAGGACCTTCGAGCATCGCTATGCCAACCGGAGCCTGTTCAATAATCATTTTCACATGCTCGCGGCTCTCCCCAAGCAGTTTCAGTGAACTATTCAGATCCTCATTAGTTGAACTGAGTTCTTCCATCGTAGCGGCCATCTCCTCAATCAGCGCCTGCTCATTTTCTTCTTTATGCTGAATTTTCTGCAAGTACTCCCTTCTTGAAGTAACTTTTCGGGCGGTATTTAATATACACCAGGTCTTGCCATT
>SEDB01000347.1 GCA_004210715.1 Pedobacter sp. | reverse complement strand
TATAAAGGTTATAACCCTGAAGTAGATTACAATGCTGGTGCAAACTTAACACCTGGTGTAGATTACGGTAACTATCCATTGGCCAGAGCCTATAATTTGGGTGTTAAATTAACATTTTAGTCATCCCTGAAACCTTTAAAATATATCAAAATGAGAAAAAGTATATTCATAGTTTTTGTAGGATTGATTTCTTTATCAGCCTGTAAAAAAGATTTTCTGGAACAAACCGATCCAAATGCGATAACGGTTGATCAGTTTTTTACTTCGCCAAATGATGTTTTGCTAGCTGTAAATGGTGTTTATCAATCATTAAGAAGCAGCAATAATATTGGAGAGAGTAGTAATTTGTACACCGAACAACGTTCGGACAATACCGGTACTAACGATAATCAGTCAAATGCTGGCGAACCTTTCCAGTTTGGCGATTTTAGCATTTTGCCAAGTAACACTTACTTAAAAAACCATTGGGTAAGTTTATACACAACCATTACCAGATGTAATGTAATTACATCGAATATTGATAAAGTCCCATTTACGGATGCCAGCATGAAAGCACAATACCTGGCAGAAACAAAATTTGTGAGGGCATTAATCTATTTTCATTTGGTAAGGAAATGGGGCGATGTGCCATTGGTAACCAAACAACTAACGAGTAATAATGAAGTGGTTGAAAATACTTTCAGACAGCCACAAGCAACCGTTTACGCACAAATTGTAACTGATTTGAAAGATGCGTTAAATAGTAATTTGCCAAACTTAGCTACAGGTGCTTCAGTAGGCAGGGCGTCAAAAGCTGCTATCAATGGTTTGCTGGGGCAGGTTTATTTAACCATGGCCACTACGTTAGAAAACGGCAAAGCAGAGAATTTAACCAATGCGAATACTTACTTATTGGCTGCTTATAATATGAAAAGTTTCAACACACTTGCTGCTATTCCTTATGCAGATGTGTTTGATGTAGCGAAGAAAACGAACAATCCAGAGGTAATTTTCGAGATCGTAAACCTTCAGGGAAATATTACTTACGCTTCAAGCATTGCAGCAAATAACCAGGCTTTCGGCGAAACCATTAATTCGAGAAGAGCACCAACAGGAGTAGGTGGCAACGTAACGCCTGATTTGGTTTTAGATTATGAAACCGGCGATCCCCGTAAAGATTTTTCTATTAAATATGCACCTGATACCAGGGTGTTGGATTGGTTTATTACCAAATACCGCGATGCAAGTGAAGCAGCGACCGTTAACGGTTACGGTGGAAATAACTTCCCTTTGATGCGTTTTGCAGATATCATTTTAATGTTGGCAGAAGTAAATATGTTGCAAGGCAATGATGCGGTTGCGATACAATATTTGGATATGGTTAGGGCAAGAGCTGGCGTACCATTATATGCTGTAGCACGTAACAACGCAGCTTATAGTTCAAAATACCCAAGGCTAATTTTGGCAATGCCAAGCTGAGTAATTTTGCCACAAAAGATCGTTATTTCCCTATTCCTTTTGATGAGTTCAAGTTAGATCCTGCAAAAATGTACCAAAACCCAGGTTATTAATTATTTTTATTGGCAAACATTAGCGCCTGTATCGTCATTTCACATTGTTATCCTGAGCTTGCCGAAGGGTTGAAAAGATACAGGCGCTTTTTATTAAATTATATGATGAAAATTAGACTTTCTTTTCTTCTGTTTTTTGCTGTAGCGATAAACGTAACTACTGCTTTTGCACAAAATCCATCCAAAAAACTAGCTAAAGTTTTTAATCGGGATAATAAAGAAATTCTTGTTGTTGCCCATCGTGGCGATTGGAGAAACGCACCCGAAAATTCGCTGCATGCTTTGTTAAATAGCATTGATAAAGGTTTCGATATGATGGAGCTTGATGTTAAAATGACCAAGGATAGCCAGATGGTGGTCATGCATGATAATACAATCGACCGTACCACCAATGGAAAAGGTAAAGTAAGTGATTTTACTTTGGAGGAGATTAGAGAATTTAAGCTGAGAAATGGATTAGGCAGAGTAACCGCAAACCCAATTCCTACCTTTAAAGAGTTGATGATGGTAGCAAAAGATAAAATCCTGATTAATGTGGATAAAGGGAATGACCACTTGCCAGAGGTATTTAAAGTTTTACAGGAAACTGGAACCCTGCAACAGGCCGTTGTAAATGTTGGCGACAATATTCCCTATGAAAAATTGATTTCAACAGAGAAAATCCCTGCGGAAGCGTACATTATGGTGGTGGTTAATATGGCCAATCCCGATGCTCTAAAAATCATAGAAGGTTACGCAAATTCAAAGAAGGGTGTAATCCAACCGATTTTCAATACAGATACCTTATCTGATCTCAAAAAACTTCCACAGATAGCTAAAAATCAAATCCTTTGGCTTAACAGCTTGTGGCCATCACTAAATGGCGGTCATGATGATGATCGGGCAGTTGAGCAAAATCAAAAACCCGAAAGCTGGGGTTGGTTACTAGATTTTAACCCTGTGTTTATTCAAAGCGATCGCCCGGCAGATTTAATCAAATATCTAAAGGAACGAAAACTGCATTAATAGGTATTTATAGATGCCTTAAAATGCAATCATCATGCCCTAGGACTGGGATAGGCATGCAATAGGCAAGCCAAGGAGGATGATGAGGTTAACACCTAATAACCTAAAGTTTACCATTTCTAGTGTCTGGGTTAACTACTTGGGTAAGCAAAGGGTTAACGATAGGTATATAAAGGGTAAGCAAAGGATTAACAAAGTGTAATGTTGTTTCGAACAAAGGGTAGCCGTTTTACAGTTATTTCTTTTTGAGCTGATCGAACACAGCTGCGGTAACAAGGCCACCAATTAAATACCATGCTACCGTAAGTATTTTAGTTTTATCAGTTTTGGTTACAGGTTCATCATCTAATCCCATTTTCTCAGGAAGTTTTATGGCGCCCAAACCAGCGGTTAAACCCGCAAGCGCTCCTTTGAGATAAATATTTTTACTTCCAGCCATACCGATTGCGCTGTAATAAATACCGTTGCTGATAATATCTCCAGCTAAAGTTGCAGCATACAAATTATTTCCGGTAGGCGCTTCCAGGTTTAAACTATTCATCGATCGGGTTAATGCTTCTTCGCCTACTAAATCAACTCTTGGTGCATCAGAATTGAATCTGCGAACCGTTTCATGTAATATATTTAGGGCGGCTGCACCAGCAAAGCCAGCCAAAATTGCTTTCAAAACTTTCATATTTATAAAAGCAGGGAAGAGGTAGAATTGTTTTATCTATCAAACAATCCGTTAAGATAAGAACAGATAATAGCCAAAACCCACCAAATATTGCCTCAAACCCTACGAATTGTAATTCGTGGGGTTTGTTGTGTAAAAGATCAATAAATTCGTAAAGATGCTTATTTAAAATCCTTATTCACAGTTAAGCCTACATTATGAAAATTCAAAGATACCTATTCGTTGCTATTGTGGTCTGTTTTAGTTCTTGCATGGCACAATCGAAAAAAGACCTGATTGAAAAAATCGACGATGATATTAACAGCTTAAATTCAATCATCAAATTAAGTGAAACCCGAATTATGATTTCGGCGGCAACTACAGAAAAGTTTTCTCCAGAGAAGCAAAGTAATTTTGAATCAGACTATACCAAAAAAGTTAGCGATAGTGTGCTTAATAAGTTTTTTCAAAACCGCAGTGTGAACAACAGCTTACTATATCCATACAATATTATTGCTTTAGATAAGGATGAATATGATTTATTGAGGTTGATGGGAGAAGAAAGTAACTATTTTATGCATAATGCAGATATGGAACCTGTTTACGCTCCTCAAAAATTTGTTTTTTTAGATGGTACAGAAACAAATAAAGGTTTTCTAACCCGTGATAGCATCGCGAAAAAGCATACAAAAATTGAAAAAGATAAGGGCGAAGATTATGAATTTGTGGATGAAGAAGGAATGAATGAATTGGAAAAATACATCTGGAAAGCCAGTAGTTTTAATGATAACATTGCAGTGATGTCACCTAAACCAATTAAAAGCATTCAATTTAAAATCAGTCTTCCATTGGCCAGTAAAACTTTGTACAAGGTTAGTGTGGCCAGTCCAGAAGTTAAAACACCTTACGGAATTATCCGCTTAGATACCATTGTGGGCAATCAGGTACATTGTAGTTT
>SEDB01000047.1 GCA_004210715.1 Pedobacter sp. | reverse complement strand
GCTGTGAAACTTGAAAGTTTATGTAAAAATTGTTTAATCATTTCTTGCGTATTAAAACGGCTTTAACTCTATTGAGGTGCAAAGGTTTAAATAATAATTGAGTTACACAATATTAAACTGATTTTTTTATTTAATAGTAACAATTTATTAAACTAATCTGACGAACAATTTGCTTCTGCCATTCAGTAAATAAATCTAAAATAAAGACAGACAGCATAATTGTTTTGCGGGCCTTAAAAATTTGTAAATTTTAACATTGTTAAAAAGAAAGCCATCACATTAACATAGCTTAACATCATTTAACAACCTTCATTACTACTTAAACACAATATTTGCAATACTGTAGCGAATCCAATTTCACTACCGTTTTAAGGAGTATATATTCACATCAATCAAAACTAAACAGTCAATGAAGAATCTTTCCCTATCGTATTTAAAAAATTTAAAGTTCAGTTCCACAATTCTTCTATTTATTTTAGTTGCTTTCAGCGCCTGCAAAAAAGAAGAAGAGATCGACACCACCTTAAGCAACATTAGAGTGATCAACGCTGCACCAACACTTGCTACCTATTATCCATTTATCAACAGCGGCTTAATTAGTTCAGCGGCATTACCTTATGGCGGTTCAACAGCCTACAACGCCAATATTTCAGGTGCTAACACAATAAAGTTTACTGCCGAAAATAATACGGAAAGTTTATTAACGAAAACGGTCAATTTAAATGCTAACAATTACTATAGTTTTTATCTGATTATAACTTTAACAGCGGGGTATCATTATGACATTATTTGTGGAGGATTAGTTAGTCCTGCCAATGACACAGAACGGGCAATTAATTTAGTTGCAGTGATGTTAAAGTAAAAATCTTAACCCAAAAAACAACACTAGGATTGCTCATTTGGCAATCCTTTTTTATGCTTAGCATTATTTATTCTATTATTAATCAACGATAATTGTTAAATCCCAACATCTTATTTAGAATTATTCAAAATAATTTGGATTATAAATTTTTCTGCCGTTATTTTGCGGCTGTTTAGAATTAATCCAAATAAAATTTAACATGCATAAAATCAGGCTTTTCAGCTTAACTCTATTCCTAACTTTCCTGAGTTTATATTCATTCGCACAGCAGTTCGCAACAGTTAAAGGTACTGTTACCACCTCAAACGGTAAGCCTGCTGCTTATATTTCAGTTGGACTTAAGGGCAAAGGGCAAGGAACTACCAGTGACGATGATGGAAAATACACCATTAACCGCATAAAACCTGGATCATATACAATCAAGGCATCAGCTGTTGGCATTAATGCTTCAGAGCAAATCATTACGGTGTTGGCTGGTGAAAATAAGGTGGTAAACTTTGTTTTAGTTGAAAATGATCAGGCTTTAGAAGAAGTGACAGTTGCAGGTATCAATAAAAAATATAAAGTGAGTTTGCCTTCGGCAACTTTAAGGCTAAATGAGCCTTTATTAGAAGCGCCACAAAATATTCAAGTGGTAAGTAATCAAGCAATTAAAGATCAGCAAATCATTAGTATGAGCGATGGAATACTGCGAAATGTTAGTGGTGCCGTTCGCTTAGAACATTGGGGAGATTTATACACCAACGTATTGATGAGGGGTTCACAAATCCAGGCGATGCGCAATGGTTTTAATGTGGTTTCGTCATACTGGGGTCCGTTAACAGAAGATATGAGCTTTGTAGATCACATCGAATTTGTGAAAGGTCCGGCAGGTTTTATGCTGGGTAATGGCGATCCGAGTGGAATGTATAATGTAGTTACTAAAAAGCCCACAGGGTTAAATCAGGGCGAGGTTTCTTTTACTGCTGGAAGTTACGATCTGTTCAGAACTGCCATCGACCTTGACCACAAGTTAACCGCTGACGGCAAATTCTTACTTAGATTGAATGCAGCAGCGCAAACAAAAGGTTCTTTCAGGCCATATGAAGAAAACGATCGCTACAGTTTTGCACCGGTTTTAAGTTATCAAATCACTCCTAGTACTAAAATAACTGCAGAATATACTTTGCAAAATGCAAAGATGACTGAAGTGGGTTCGTATTATTTATTTAGCACCACTGGTTATGCAACACTACCAAGAGATTTTACCCTTACACAACCAGGCGTACAACCTACCCGTATCAACGACCACAGTTTAACGTTGAATTTACAGCAACAACTCGGGCAAAACTGGAAATTAACTGCTCAGGCAGCCTATTATAAATACTTACAAAACGGATCAAGCTCCTGGCCTTCCGCAGTTTATTCTAACGGAACAATTATCCGAAATGTAGGCATCTGGGATGCAGAAAGCTCAATGAACCTGGCACAGTTGTTTGTTAACGGAACCGTAAATACCGGAGGAATTGTCCACCGGATTTTAGCAGGTTTTGATGGCGGAAAAAAAGATTATATCGCAGATTGGGGACAATCTCATGATCTGGATGCTGCATCATCTCCGTTTAATTTAGCCAATCCAAATTATGGTTTTCCATCAAATGGCTACCCAAATTTTGATCGCTCTGCCAGCTTACAAGAAAGAGCTATTGCGGCAGGTGGATTAATGGGACAGAAATATTTAAGCGGTTATCTTCAGGATGAGCTAGGTTTCTGGGAAAACAGAATCCGATTAACACTTGCTGGTAGATACACTTATGTAAGTCAATCAGCTTGGGGTGGTTCACCAGATAAAGCGAAACACATCACACCAAGAGTTGGCTTAAGCGTGTCGGTTGATAAAAACACTTCTGTTTATGCCTTATATGATGAAGCTTTTACGCCACAATCAGGTTTTTTGCGTGATGGTTCTACACCAAAACCGATCACAGGAAACAATAAAGAAATCGGAATTAAAAAAGATTGGTTTGACGGGCGATGGAATACTACTTTATCGGCCTATAGAATTACCAAACAAAATGAGCTTACTGCTGATCCATTTAATCAGGCTGGCGAAAATTTCAGCATTGTAGTTGGAGAAAAAAGAGCACAAGGGATAGAGTTCGATGTTCGAGGAGAATTGGCCAGAGGCTTAAATTTAATCGCAAACTATGCTTATACAGATGGAAAAGTGACTGAATTGGCTAATGGTGTTTCAAGTGACGTTTTATTTGTAGGACAAGTTATTCCTGGATTCGCAAAACACACTTCTAACGCCTGGTTAACCTACACTTTGCAAAACGGTGCTTTAAAAGGTCTGGGTATTTCTGGCGGATTTACCTACTTGGTTGACAGAGCAACGGCAAACTTCAGTCCAACAAATCCAGAGCAAAACTTACCTGATTATTTCAAACTGGATGGCGGACTTTTCTGGGCAAATAAAAAATTAAAAATCACGGGAAATGTGTTCAACATTTTAGATAAATATTTATACACAGGTTCTTATTATACTGGATATTGGAATGCTCCAGATTACAATCAGGCTGCTTATTCATGGCAGGCTGAAGCACCGAGAAACTTTAGAGTTAGCGTAGCTTACAAATTTTAATAAACCCTGCCATTAAATACCTTTCAGATAGGTTTTTAATGGCTTTTACTTAACCCGAAATATGATGAAAACGAAATTATCTCTATTATTATTCCTGATTGCTTTTAGCGTAACAACTGGAATATGAAGCAAATGAACCTGATTCAGCAGCAAAATGGTTTAGCAATCTAAAATCATTTAAACTTGTTTTAACCGCACCTAATGGTTCAACAAAAGTTTTAACCGCTTCGCCTGATGTACATTTTTTCAAAGCAAACTTCACTCCTGACCAAAACGGAACATATAAACTATCAGTGGTACATGAAGTGGCCGATGTTTACGAAAAAGGAAAATTAATGTATTATGCTTTTGCCGATGTTGCGGTTGGAGGCTCAAAAGTTAACACAGCTTTTCCGGCTGAGGCGGCTTTAACCATCAGACCAGAAAAGCTTGTTCAAAAAGCTGGTGAATCGGCAACTTATCAGGTCATCTATAACAAAACACCATTGGCAAAACAAAAGTTAACCGTTGTAAATACAGAAAGAAAAGAAGTTCCTACCGAGACCGATGCAAATGGAAAATTCATTTTCAAACCAGAACAAAAAGGAAATTACTTTTTGGAAGCCTTTACTGAAGAAAAAACTTCAGGAAAATTAAATGGAAAAGATTACGAAAAAGTATGGCATTTGGTAACTTATACTACTCAAGTTAACTAAAGGAATACAAATTTTAAAACCAATTGACAGGTAAAACTGTCAGTTGGTTATTTAGTAAATACAGCTTAATGACACTAACAAAACAAGCCCCGAAAAAACCTAAAAAATCACAACTAAGAAGAATTAGTGATTGGCTGCACTTGTGGTTAGGCATTGCCTCAGGTTTAGTTGTTTTCCATCTGGGAATAACAGGCTGTATATTCGCTTTCCAACAAGAAATTACCGATTTTATTCACAAAAAGGAGTTTTTTGTTGACGTACCTGCTAATGCAAAAACTCTACCTCTAAGCACTTTAAAGGCAAATGCCGAAAAAGCGCTAGGGAAAGGCAAAAAAATCACATTCATATCAACCTATAAAGCACCAGAGCATGCTTGGGAATTTGGTGTCTACAAAGCAGGTAACCCCGAAGCATTCTGGTATTTTGATTCGGTTGATTATTACGATGTGGTTTTTGTAAATCCTTACACTGGCAAAGTAACTTTGGTGGTTGATCACAAATATGAATTTTTCGGCATCATTAAAATGCTTCACTGGAGTTTTTTAATGAAGCATCCAATCGGTCAGCAAATTATTGGCTGGGCAACGTTGATTTTTGTATTCCTTTTGATTTCTGGAATCGTGATGTGGTGGCCAAAAAATCTTAAGAAATCAAACTTCGACAAGAGTTTCAAAATAAAATGGTCGGCTAAGTTTAAACGAATTAACTACGATATGCACAATGTTTTGGGTTTTTACGTCATGATCATTTGTTTAATGCTCGCCTTGACAGGATTAGTTTGGGCTTTCAAATGGTTTCAAACCACTGTTTATGTTGTGGCATCGCGAAGTGTATCACCACCAGCCTTTGTTGAAGTTAAATCAGACTCAACCAAAACCATTTCGGCAATTCCTTTTGATGTTGCTTTTGAACAGGCAAAGGAGAAATTTACTGATGCTGATCGGATTGGGATGTCGCCTGCTGAAGGTGGTACAGCAACCATTTATGCTACTGGCTACAGAGGTGAAGAAACCTACTGGAACCACGATGTGATTCAATTTGATCAATATTCAGGAAAACTATTGAACCGTAAAAATCAATCAGAAAAAAATGCCGGAGAAGCTTTAATCGGCATGAACTACGATATTCATGTGGGAGCGATTTTGGGTTTACCTGGAAAAATATTAGCGTTCTTTGCCAGTTTAATCGCTGCAAGTTTACCAATCACAGGTTTCATTATTTGGTGGGGCAAGAAGAAGAAAAAAAAGAAAAATCCCGCACTCGCGGATCATTAATTACAACCTTAATAACTAATATAGAATGAAAATTTTAAACCTAATCTTAGGATTAACAGCACTTGTAACTATTAGCGCTCATGCCCAGGATAAATTGGAGCAAGATAGAAAAGCCATTAAATCATTGGCAGGCTTCTATAAAGTAAATTTTAACTATGGCGAGGTAACTTCTCCAAATCCTGATTACGAGTTTAGCAAACCATATAAAAGCCATGCTAACGAGTGGGCAGAAATAATTGTTGATGAACCAAAAAGAATTGTGATTCAGCACATGCTGGCAATAAATGATTCTACGGTTATCAAACACTGGCGTCAGGATTGGACATATGAAGATCCGGAAATTATGCTTTATACACAGGATAATGCATGGAAAAAAGTAGCCTTAAGAGCAGCAGACGTTAAAGGAAAATGGACGCAAAAAGTTTATCAGGTTGATGATAGTCCGCGGTACCAAGGCTACGGTACATGGAGCCACATTGGTGGTCATGATGCGTGGCAAAGTGAAACCGATTCGCCATTACCTAGAAGAGAATCTACAACTCGTAAAGATTATAATGTACTGAACCGCGGAAGCAGAATTACCGTTACCAATGGTGGTTGGATGTTTGAGCAAGATAATAAAAAAGTAGTGCGTACGCCGCAAGGCGATAAATTAATCGCAGTTGAGAAAGGCTACGAAGAGTTTACCAAAATTGATCCAGGAAAATTTGCCTACGCACAAAAATGGTGGGATGAGCAGAAAAATTATTGGGCAGATGTTCGTGATGTATGGGCAGATTTTGCAAAAACAGCAAATACAGATTTCAAAGTTCAAACTAAAGCCAATGGAAAGTTACTATATGAAACACTTTTCAGTCTGGGCGATCAATCCATCAAAGAAAAATGGTCTGCTACCCAAAATAAAGAAAAAATAAAAACGGCTTTACAGCCCTATTTAGTAAAATAAACTATTGCAAAATCACATCCCGAAGCCATTTAATGTAAAAGTTAAATGGCTTTTTTATTGGCAAATGATTCCTATCGTTTAAATTTAATTTCCTTAAAATTCCAATGAACAATATTAAATTACACCATGAAAAAGTTGTTGATCTTATTAGCCTTGTTTTCTTCATTACGATGTTTCGCCCAGGATTCCGTATACACCAGGAAAATGGTAAATAAACTTAGTTCCAAAGCATTTTGGGGAAGAGGTTATACTAAAGATGGAATGAAAAAAGCTGCAGATTTTTTAGCGGCCGAGTATAATAAATTTGGCTTGGTTCCTTTTTCGAATAATTACAAACAAGATTTTAACCTTCCGGCAAATACTTTTCCAGGCAAAATGCATGTGGAAATTAACGGCAAAAAATTAGTACCAGGAAAGGATTTTGTCGTGAACAACGAAAGCCCAAGCATTAAGTTTATGGGAAATCTCACACAAAAAGACAGCTTAAATTTTTTAGCTTCGCCCCTGCTTAAAGTTTCTTTAAAAGATAAGTTAACGTGGTCTGTAGCGACAGAAGTTGGCGAGATCACCCAAATTCAAATAAACAGGAAAAATTTCAAAGAACTGCCAAAAGAAATTACGGTTGATATCGAAAATCAATTCATTCCTAATTTCAAGGCATCGAATGTTTGTGGTTTGGTTAAGGGCACAAAATACCCCGATTCTATATTGATGATTACCGCTCATTACGATCATTTGGGGGGCATGGGCACTGGAACATATTTTCCCGGAGCTAATGATAACGCCGCAGGAGTGGCTACCTTGTTGAGTCTGGCTAAATATTATGCGGCAAATCCGCAGCCTTACTCCATTGGGTTTATTTGCTTCGCTGCTGAAGAGGCCGGACTTTTGGGATCAAAATACTATACTGAGAATCCGTTGTTGCCGTTAAGCAAAATTAAATTCCTGATTAACCTGGATTTGGTAGGTACAGGCGAAGCAGGAATGACAGTTGTAAATGCTTCCGTTTATCCAAAAGCCTTTTCGCTGTTGAATCAGATCAACGATGAGCACAAATACATTTCAAAGATAAACTCCAGAGGCAAAGCAGCCAATAGCGACCATTATTTTTTCTCTGAAAAAGGAATTCCGGCTTTCTTTATTTATACTCAGGGAGGACCATCTGCCTACCATGATGTTTTTGATAAGCCCGAAACTTTACCCCTCAATGAGTATAATGATCTGTTTAAACTGATAGTAGATTTCAATAAAAAGTTGATGAAATAAAATTTCATTTCTAGGATCAAACCTGCCGAATTTTATTTGAACCCATTTGTGGGCAGGATGAATCCTATTCAATCGGCAATTACGGTTTTGGATAATATTCCAGCCCATTGGGATAATTAAATAGACCAGGTTAACAAATCGGCTCATTTTTGAATCAATAAAACGAAAATAAGATTCATTATGAAAGCCATACAAAAAATCAGCCTTGCATTGTTAATTTTAATAGGTGTAGCCATTAAAAGTAATGCTCAAAATCAAATTGAAATTGTAATTGTTGGTGCTGCACACAACAATTCAAAATCATCTCAGGATTTTCAATCCGTCATCAATAAACTTAAAAACTTTAAACCAGATATGGTTTTCGGAGAATACATCCCAGCCGAAGATTACGCAAAATTGGATGATAACAATTGGGCAAAAAAAGGTTTTAAAACAAAAGTGAATTATATCCAAAAATTAAATCCTGAATCAGCTAAAAACGCTACAACATTAATCAAGAAAAATCAAAAAGCGCTTTTATCATCTCCAAATTATCATCAAACAAGAATGCATCTGGCAGTTGAATATGCTAAAACCTGGGATAGGGGGAATTTTGATTATCAGATTTACGTTTTAGACAATTATATGAAACCTCATTTTGGTAATGAAGAGAAAGCAGCGTACGATAAAATGTTTGGCAGTTCCGATTCTTTAAAGAAAATGGGCGTAATTAGGCCAGGCAGTGAATATCACAAAATATTTTTCCCATTGATTTATCAACTCGGCCAAAACCAAATCTACAATATGGATTGCCAAAATTATGATAAGCCTTGGGCTATTGCCTGGGCCAAAACTGATTCGCTTTTCAAAATTTTATCTGCTAAAGCAAAAGCCGATTCCCTTTCTTCAGAAGCGAAAACCTTGAAGGTAATTGAAGAATATTCCAGCTATGCCGATGAAGAGGAAAAGAAATTTAAAAACGATGAGTACGCAGGCATGAATACAGATAAATATGCCGAGCTTAATGATGCATGGAATTTCTACGGAGGGAAAAAATTCTTTGGCTATACTGGCTTTCCAACCGAAACAGTTAAAGAAATGATTGCACAATGGACGTTAAGAAATGAAGGAATGTGTAAAAACGTAATCGAGCAGGCAAAAGCTAAAAAAGCTAAAAGAGTTGTGGTTGGTGTTGGCGCAGCGCACCGAAAGATAATGGAAGAAATTTTATCCAAAGACCCCAACATTAAAATCATTAATTACAACGACTTAAATTAACACATTCAATTGATTTTAACTTTCCCCGGTATTAATTTTCCAGGGATTTTTTGCTTTTAAGCCTTAATTCTAAAAATTGATTCATGCCAGTAAAATGGAACAAAAATCACATCAGTGATTGTTTTTTTTTGATTTTAAGAACAAATGTGCCAGACATAACCATACCAAACTAAGCATTTTTTTTATTGCAACACTTTTAAGTTTTTAGCGTCTGTAACAAGAAATCGCTATTCGTCACATTTTTTAAAAAGCTCATCACTTTTTTTTAAACCAAACTTGAAACGCTTCTATTTTAGATTCCATTACTAAGAAACATACATGAAGAAACTATTACTATCAATCGCATTTTGCATTGCCTTTTTAAATCTTTTTGCACAAAAAAATGGAAGCATCAGTGGAATTTTAGCAGACAGTGCCAACCACAAAACCACCTTAAATTATTCCACAGTTTCCGTTTATAAAGTTGGCGACAGTGTTCTTAATTCTTACAAACTTTCGGATGATAAGGGGGGGTTCAAAATCAACAACTTGCTGATCGGAATAAAATATCGATTAATCATTACCGCATGGCAATATGGAACTTATAGAAAAGAAGTGTCCATCACCGCTGAAAATCCAAATATTAACCTGGGCACACTTTATTTATCAACCCAAGCAAACGATCTGAATGAGGTTAATATTGTGGCGGAAAGACCACCGGTAATTGTAAGAAAAGATACGATTGAATTTAATGCTGAATCGTTTAAGACCTTGCCTTCGGCTGTGGTGGAAGATTTATTGAAGAAACTACCGGGTGTACAAATTGCCTCAGATGGATCGATTATGGTGAATGGGAAAACGGTAAGCAAAATTTTGGTTGATGGCAAAGAATTCTTTGGTGGAGACCAACAAATTGCCACGAAGAATTTACCAGCAAACATCATTGATAAAGTTCAGGTGGTTGATGATAAACAGGCCAAAAGAAGAGACCCGGATTTAACAGCGGCAAATATCCCTCAAATCATTAATCTAAAGCTTAAAAAAGCGATCAAAAAGGGCGCTTTTGGGAAGTTATATGCTGGTGGTGGCTCCAGAGAACTTTATCAGATTGGTGGATTGATGAACTTTTTTAGGGATACAACTCAAGTGAGCATTCTGGCTTACGGCAATAATATTAATCAACCTGGCTTTAACCCGAACGATGTACAAAGAATTGGTGGTTTTGCCCGAAGTGGTGTAAACTCCATGATGATGAGCTCGGGTGGTTATTTCGAATTCAATGGAATTAGTTTTGGCGGAAGTTTTAGCGGTATCCAGACCTCATCTGGCGGCGGTTTTAATTTTAACACGTTAACCAAAAAAGGGATTAAACTGAATACACAATATTTCTTTGGGCGTAACGATAATCTGCTCGAAAAACTGACAAATACCAACCAAACATTGGGCAATGATCGGTTAATTACAAACGCAAATGAAAACACGAGCGCATTAACGCTTAAACATAATATTGCCGGGAAATTAGACTGGCAGATAGACTCGCTCACTCAATTAACCATCGAACCATTCATCGTTTTGAACTCAACCAATACGGTAAGCACCAATTATTCTACCAATACAAATGCTTCGGGCCAGTTGGTAAACAACCTACAAAATTTAATTGATCGCAATTCATCAAGCAATAAATATCAACTGGTTGCCGATTTAAGCAAGGATTTTACAAAGGCAGGAAGAGCATTCAATATCGGTTTCGATGTATCTACTACGCCGAACCCGAATCTAAACTATAATCGGAGCATCAGCAATTTTTTTCTAACCCCATCAACATCCGAAATCGATCAATTGAGAAACAATCAAATTGAAAATTTCAGATCCTATCTTTATACCAACTATACCGAACCGATTAGCAAAAAGTTGAGTTTTAAAATTGATTTGAGTGGAAATATCATCAATAATGAAAATGCATTAAGCACTTTTTACAGAAACCCAGCAAATCAATTATATGATATCTTGATACCGAATTTAAGCCAAACGGTAGAACAAAATGGCTTTAAAACGAATGCCAATTTAAGTTTAAGGTATAAAATCACAAAAGATTTTAATATCCAACCAGGCGTGGTACACAATTATATCTCATTAAATAATCGTTTCAGCAATTCCAACAACATCGATCAACGTTACAATTTTATTTGGCCGACTTTCCAACTGGTTTATAAGATTTTCAGGCTGAATTACGATGCCCGTTTCACCGAGCCTAATGTGAGCTACCTTCAGCCTGTTGCCGATAATACCAACGCACTTTATATTAGAAATGGCAATCCTGGTTTGCTACCTGCCAGAATGCAACGATTGAGCATAAACATGTACAAGTATGATCCTAAAAACATGATCAATTACAATTTATACGGTTATGGAAATTTCACTAAAAACGGAATTGTAAATACCATGAGCATTAGCAATGGTGTGCAAACCATTACGCCAGTTAACGTAAGTGGTATTTATAATTTTAATGGTGGGGCAAATGGCTCAAGAGATTTTAAAATCAATAAAACAACGTTAAAATTGGGTATAGGTGTTTGGGGGAATATTAATCATGCTCCTGTGATTATTAATAATATCCGTAGTGATGCTAATGTATTTTACGTTGGGCCAAATGGTAATTTCCGTGTGAACTTTAACGATATTTTGGAGATTTCTCAATTTTATTCGGTTAGTTTAAACCGCAGCCGTTACCAGGATAATTTTTATACAAACCTAAGCTACAATACTCATACTGCAACCTCAGAACTGATTATTCGCTATCCGAAAAAGGTAGTATTTGAAACCAATTTTGCGATAACAGCAAACACCCAGCAAATTACAGGTTATAACAACAACATAAAACTGTGGAATGCAGCTATAACTTATCTCTTCATGAAAAACGACAGATTACAATTGAAACTGGCGATTAATGATATTTTACAAAGTAATGTAAGGAGATCGGTTGAGATTACGGGAAATAGTGTGATTGATTACCAGACAAATAACTTAGGAAGATACGGAATGTTAACACTCACTTACAATATTCAAAACTTCGGACAAAAAGTGGGTGGCCGACAAACATTTTTTAACTTCTAAATTCACGAGCTATATTATAAAACGCGAAGTAATCTATCTGAGTTAGATTACTTCGTGTTTCTAAAATTCGATGCTAAGCTAAAGTTAATTTAACCAGATATTGATCTTCGCCATCATCAAATATCATTTCGCAATTCCAACCCGTTTCTTTTGCAATGGTTTTGATGGTTTCTTCATCCACATAAACCCAGTTAAACCAATTTCCCTTCTCCCCTTTATATTCATATTGATAGGATACTTCGCCATAATATTGGTTTTGAGGTTTCGGCATATCTTCATACAGATAAGAAATATCCGATGAATCAAAAATCACTTGCCCACCCGGGTTGAGTAAATCTTTAATTTTGATTAGAAAATCTTTAAACCCTGCCAATGTTCCGGTTAAACCGATGCCGTTCATTAACATTAAAATGGTATCGAATTTCTCCTGATAGGTAAAAACATCTTGCAGCAAAGCTTTTTGTACGCCACGATCTTTCATGATGTTAACTGCAGTTTCTGAAACATCAATAGCAGTTACATCAATATTAAAGGCCTGCAAGAGCAAAGCATGACTTCCTACTCCTGCGCCAATATCTAAGACTTTTCCTTCGCACATGTGCAAAGCCTGAAGCTCTAAAACGGGCATATCCTCATCGTCTCGAAAAAAAAACTCCAAGGGCATTTCTTCAGGATCGCCATAAGAATTATGCAACCAAAGTGTATCGGCTTCGCCGGTTTTGTAAATATCATTAAGCGCTTTGCCAAAAACATCCATGCGGTAAAGATAGAAAAATGGAAGATGTGTTGGATTACTATTAACCAATAAAAATCGTCATTTCGACTGGAGCAAAGCGGAATGGAGAAATCTTTGAACAGTGTGTAAATTTCAAAGATTTCTCCACCTCGGTCGAAATGAACGACGAGATAATTTGTGAAACCTAGTGCTATCGTCATAGCGAAAAACGATTTTTCATCGTTTCGTGGCAATCTTATTCCGGCTAAGCTCGAGGTTGCGTCACCCTGAATTTATTTCAGGGTCTCTCTTGCTGAAAAAATGCTAATCCCGAAAAGTCGGAATAAACTGTGCTTAGCAATGGCGAATTTGCCATTTTAAATCTCGTAAAATCAGCTGGTTTAAAGATTTCTCCACTGCGGTCGAAATGACGACGAGTTCGATAAAAAAACTATTCCAACTCAAATTCTTGATGATATTCTGGAATAGCCACATGTTTAAATCCGTGATCTTTCAATCGCGTTGCAAAGTTTTGCTGCACATCATATTCCCCATGAACCAAAAACAGTTGTTGTACTTTTGCTGGATCCTGGCAAGATAGAAACTGTAACAAATCTTCGTAATCGCCATGTGCACTCATCGATTTTATGGATTGAATTTCAGCCTTAACATCATATTCATCTCTAAAAATTTCTACTACTTTTTTACCAGCAATCAATTGTCCGCCTAATGAATTTGGTTCACAATAACCTACCATCAAAATGGTATTTTTCTGGTTGCTAATATTGTTTCTGATGTGGTGTTTCACCCTTCCGGCATCAGCCATTCCCGAAGCAGAAATGATTACGCAAGGTCTCGGATCTTGATTCAAATTCTTGGATTCTTCTACACTTTCTATAAAACGCAAGCCTTTAAAACCAAAAATATCATGATCCACTTTAAGCACTTGTTTTACCCCATTATTATAAACTTCAGGGTGATTGCGCAAAATTTCAGTTGCTTTTGAAGATAATGGACTATCTACATAAAATGGAACATCTGGTAACTTGCCTTTCAACTCCAAACCATTTAATGCAAAAAGTAACTCTTGTGTTCTTCCAACAGCGAAGGCAGGAATGATTACCTTACCTTTTTTTACCTTACAAGTATGATTGATGATTTCAAATAGCATATCCTCAATCGGATCGAGATCTTTGTGCAATGAGTCTCCATAAGTAGATTCCATTAAAATATAATCTGCCTGATCAAACTGCTGGGGACTTTTTAAAAGTAAATCTCCATAACGGCCAACATCTCCAGAAAATGTAATTCTTTTGGTTTCGCCATCTTCGCTAATTGTTAAATGTACAGCAGCACTGCCTAAAATATGTCCGGCGTCGGTAAGTTTTAAACGGATATTTTCGTCAATTATGAAATCTTCCTCATACTCTACAATTTTCATTTGGCTGAGTGTTTTCGTCACATCCTCTTCAGTGTAAAGCGCCTCTTCCATTTCTTCTCCCTCACGTAAATGGCGGTTAGAAAATTCAGCATCCTGCATTTGAATTTTTGCAGAATCCATCATTAAAATCCTGGCCAAATCCATAGTAGCTGGAGTACAAAATATCTTTCCCTCAAAACCATCAGCAACCAATTTGGGCAAAAGTCCACAATGATCAATATGAGCGTGGGATAAAATGAGGTAAGTAATTTTTTTAGGATCGAAGCCGAAATAATCATTCAGCTTATCGGTAACGTGGCCCATTCCTTGAAACAGTCCACAATCTAATAATATTTGGGTATTATTTTTTAAAGTAATAAGATGCTTACTTCCCGTAACAGTACGGGCAGCACCATGAAAGGCAATCTTCATTTAGATGTGGTTAGAATATATTGAAATAAAAATGCCGGATATTTCCGGCATTTCCAATTCTTTTAAGCGTTTACTTCGGCAATTTTATCTTTAACCTTATCGGCTACGCCTGAAGCTTTATCAGCTAAACCAGCCAATTTATCTTTTGATGCATCTAATAGATCAGCGAAAAAATCTGATACTTTACTTTTTAGGTCACTAGTAGAATCTGAAGATAATGCTAATGCAATGGTTGCTCCTAACGCTGCTCCGGCTAATACGCCTACTATAACTTTTGTCTCTTTTTTCATGATCTTGATTATTTAGTAATTAAACATATTTACCTCTTAGGTGTTTTAACTTTTTTTATCTTACAAAAACCAATCCACAATGAAGCAAATATTTTTTATTGATCTCGACAACACAATCTATTTTACCAAACCGAATAAAGAGGTTTTAATGACTGGTCTGTACGATCTGTTGGATGAACAAAATTTACAAATTGATCAATCAGATTATCAGGCAGCGAAAGATGAAATGCTAAGAACACCATTTTTAAAAGTGGCAGAGAAATATGGTTTCCCGGAGGAAGTAGTTGATAAAACTGTTGAGTTTCTTGCCAACAGAGAAGTAGTGAAACCGCTAATTCCAAGTGATGATTATCACTTCATCAAAAGCTTAAAAGGCAGAAAATTTATTGTTACCGCAGGTTTCCCCAAACAACAAAAATCAAAAGTTAAAATGCTGGGCATAGCCGATGACTTTGAAGAAGTTCATGTTGTGGATGTTTCCGTTACCAATAAAAAACAAGCTTTTATTGATCTCATTGACAAACATCAATTAAATAAGGATGAAATTTTAATTGTAGGCGATGATGCACAATCAGAAATAAAATTTGGCTTGGAACTTGGCATCGAAACCTTTCTTTTAGACCCGGATGATCTTCATCCAAATGCCAAAAGCACTTTTACAGGAAAAGATTTGAAGGAACTGCATCAAGCTGCGGGGCAATAATTTCCCAATAAAAAAGTCCCGATTTTCATCGGGACTTTCAGTCCACTATCCTCGTCCACCTCTCGATGGCCTTCCTCCTTCAGAGCCGCTTCTTTCGCCACCACCTCTTTGTTGTGGAGCAGCTGATTCAGTTCTTCTTTGCTCCTGGCGTTGTTGCATTGCTGTACACGCTCATCATTGCCCCTCACTTCGCGTTGAGCACGTTGCTGATCCTGACTCATGCGATCTTGTTGACTACGTTGCTGACGAATTTGTTCAGAACGTTGTTGATCTTGACCCCTGTTCACATTTCCGTCTGCATTTCTCTGCTCAATTCCATTCGAATTTCCACGACTGGTTCTTCCATTGGCATTGCGATCGTAAGCCTCACCTCTATTGTTAGGTTGATTATTATCTCTACCTACAGTTGCATCATTACCTCTATTCGACTGGCCATTACGGTTGTCGTTTCTTGATCCAAACCGGTTATCGCTATTTCCTCTTTGATCCGTATTTCCACGATTGGTGTTATTATCTCTGCCTCTTTGATCGCGGTTTGCATTGGCATCATTTCTTCCACCTCTGCTAATTCCAGCATTTCCTTGCTCAAATTTTCTTGGGGCCGCATTGCGATTATCAACTGCATTACGCTCTGGCCTTGGTCTGTAAATTGAAACCTCTCTTCCACCAACCCTACTCGCTCCAGGGCGATTACTTTGCGCATAACGATAAACTGTTACATCGCGATTGGTTGCTCTCCTAATATCTTCCATTCTTGGCCCGCCATAGTAACTTCTTCTGTTGTAAACATAAGTGTTGTTAATGATGGTAGTATTGCGGATGTAAACATTGTTACGCCCGTAATCGTATCTTGGAAAGGTATTGATATAAATATTGCGTTGTGGAATAAAGTTCCAGCAAAATTCAGGAACTGAATAACGTCTTCCAAAACTCAAATTGATGTTGATGCTTGGTGCCATTGGAGCCCAACCGTAATAACCATCGCCACTTCTCCAATCTACCCAAGCTGGTCCCCAATTCGTATCTGGCAACCAAATCCATTGGCGGTAGTTATTAATTACCCAACGGCCATAATGGAAAGGTGCCCAACCCCAATCGTAATTAGAAACCCAGGTATTACCATATTCTGTCATTGCCCAACGACCATTGGTGTAATAAGGGCGAAATTCATTCTGATCAACATCCGGACGCCAAACGTAACCGTATTGAGGATCCTGTATCCAGGTTCCATAAGGAGTTAGTTCATCGTAAAAAGTTTGCATGGAAACATTTCCAGTGCTGTAACCATCGTCCTGGTAGTCGTTTTGGTAGTCTTGTGCCCTGACTAAGGTGGTGGTTCCGACAAGGAGCCCAAAAAGCCCCAGCACAATTGCCGATTTTTTCAGTGTTTTCATTTGTGTGTTTATTTTAATAACCTAACATGTGTGTATCAATTAGAGAACCAAAAATTAGCATGGTTTAATATGCTTGCATAGTTTTTTAATTTTCTGCCAAATATTGCCAATTAAGGCATATTTAACTATTATTTAACGTTTTAAGCTGCTTATAATTGTGCAGAAAATAAGTCATTTAGAAATAAAATTTGCTACACCACTGTTTACAAAAGAGATTATATTGCGCTGAAGTAAAACTTTAAAACTAAAATTCTGTTTATTGTGACTATTTTTGCAACATGCAGAACGGCACCTTATATCTTATTCCAGTTCCTCTAGCTGAAGAGGTAGCACACAAAACATTTACGCCTTATTTGGTTGATACCATTAATCAAATTGATACTTATATTGTAGAGAACAGCAAAACGGCCCGCCGCTTTTTAAAAGAAGCAGGTTTAAAAACGGCCCAAAAAGATCTGATTGTGCATGATTACGGCAAACATAACCGCACTGATTTAGGCCAGTTTTTTAATGAATTAAAAGCAGGTAAAGATGTTGGTTTGATGAGTGAGGCGGGTTGCCCCGGCATTGCAGACCCAGGCGCTGATATTGTTGCGGAAGCACATAAACGTGGAATTAAGGTGGTACCCCTGGTTGGACCAAGTTCAATTTTACTGGCATTAATGGCTTCAGGTTTCAATGGCCAAAGTTTTGCCTTTTGGGGATATTTGCCCATTGATAAAGAGCAACGCACCAAGCGAATTAAGGATTTAGATTTATCAGCCAGCCGCTAATAAAAAACCAACGATATTTTTAATGTATTAAATAAAATGGCCTTGTGAAAACAGGCCATTTTTGTTATTTGTTACCCGTCGGCTGAAGCACGACGGCAATGAACAAAATTCAAGACCTTTACAATGAGGTTGAACATGACGGTTTATGGTAAACTTTGCAATTGTAAATAGTTGTATTTACCTGTCCATCTAAACTGGATTGAAGCGTTATCCTTTTAAATACCAGCAACTTTGTTCACTATGTCATGCTGAGGCACGAAGCATCTGAAGCCGATGAAACAGGTGCTTCATGCCTCAGCATGACAGAAGTATTTAAAAGATTTAGCGAACAGCCAGACTTACGTTAATTATTTATCTGTTTTTGCTTTTCAAATTTTAATAACCTCGCGAAATTATATTCACTTAAAATTTCATCTGGTAAAACTTGATGGAAGCCGTTGTACAGCATATTAAAATGATCTCTCCGCTAAGTTCGAGATGACGAAAAACTCCCAACACTTTTCGGTGGAAAACTTCATTTTAAAAATCAGAAAATTCCGCAAATCCTGATTAGCTTTGCTGCCTTTAAAATATTGAATATATCATATGTTAGCTCATCATAAATTAATTGCTGCAGAACTAAAAGTTGCAGAAAAACAAGTCACAGCTACAGTAAGCCTGTTGGATGAAGGTGCAACGGTTCCTTTTATTTCCCGTTACCGAAAAGAATTAACGGGAAGTTTAGATGAGGTTGAGGTGGCGGCAATCCGCGATCGGGTGTTGCAATTACGTGATTTAGACAAGCGCCGGGAAGCGATTTTAAAATCAATGACGGATCTTGGAAAATTAACTCCAGAATTGGAAAAACAGATTAACGCTGCAGAAACTATTTCACTTCTGGAGGATATATATCTTCCGTACAAACCGAAACGTAAAACGCGTGCATCAGTGGCTAAAGAGAAAGGTTTGGAGCCTTTGGCATTGCAAATTTTTGATCAGAAACATTTCGATTTAGATGCTGAAGCAGATAAATTTATCAATACTGAAAAAGGTGTTAACTCGCTTGATGAAGCGCTGGCTGGGGCAAGAGATATCATGGCAGAAATGATTTCTGAAAATGCCGAAGCCAGAACAAAAATGCGTCATTATTTCCAGGAAAAGGCAGTTTTTAAAGCGGAGGTGATTAAAGGAAAAGAGGCAGAAGGAATTAAGTACAAGGATTATTTTGAATGGAATGAGCCGGTTAAAACGGCTGCATCGCACCGTGTTTTAGCCATGCGACGTGGAGAAAAGGAACTCATTTTAAGATTAGATGCATTGCCACCTGCTGAAGATGCCTTAACAATTCTCGAAAATCAATTTATTACGGCAAATAATGCCGCATCGAAACAAGTTCAGCAAGCTTTAGAAGATGGATACAAGCGTTTATTAGAGCCTGCAATGGAAACTGAGCTTCGGGTTTTAACGAAACAAAGAGCCGACGAGGAAGCGATCAAAGTATTTGCAGAAAACGCCCGTCAACTGTTGTTGGCTGCACCAATGGGACAAAAAAATGTATTGGCCATAGATCCAGGTTTCCGTACCGGTTGCAAAGTAGTTTGTTTAGATAAGCAAGGGCAATTGCTGGAAAATACTGCTATTTATCCGCATACCGGACAAGGAAATGTAAAAAATGCCGAATTTACGATTCAGCAGCTTTGCGAAAAACATGATGTTGAGGCAATCGCCATTGGCAACGGTACCGCTGGAAGAGAAACGGAATCTTTTGTGCGTAGCTTAAACTTACCACACATTACTATTGTAATGGTAAATGAAAGTGGTGCATCAATTTATTCTGCCTCTGAAGTGGCCAGAGAAGAATTTCCAACGCAAGATATTACTGTTCGTGGTGCGGTTTCGATAGGTCGCCGTTTAATGGACCCATTAGCAGAATTGGTAAAAATTGATCCAAAATCAATTGGTGTTGGTCAATACCAGCATGATGTAGATCAAAATAAACTGCAAGCTAGTTTAGATGATACAGTGATTAGTGCGGTAAATGCTGTTGGAGTTGAACTGAATACGGCATCGAAACAAATTTTAGCTTATGTTTCTGGCTTGGGGCCAACTTTGGCACAAAATATTGTCGATTACCGCAATAAAAACGGAGCATTCAAAAATCGCGAAAGCTTGAAAAAAGTACCTCGCCTGGGTGATAAAGCTTACGAACAAGCGGCTGGTTTCTTACGCATTCGCAATGCTGAAAATGTTTTGGATATGAGTGGCGTGCATCCGGAGCGATATGCGGTAGTAGATAAAATGGCAAAAGATTTAGGGACAACCGTTGCAGCTTTGATGAAAGACACACAATTGCAAAAGCAAATAAAGCCGCAGCAATATGTTACCGATGAGATTGGTTTGCCTACATTGAATGATATTTTAAAAGAGTTGGCTAAACCAGGCCGCGATCCTCGTGAAGCTTTTGAGGCTTTCAGCTTTACCGATGGGGTAAATGAAATTAGCGATTTAAGGATAGGTATGAAATTGCCAGGAATTGTAACCAATATTACCAATTTTGGCGCTTTTGTAGATATTGGTGTTCACCAGGATGGTTTGGTTCACACCAGTCAAATGGCGAATCGTTTCGTAGCAAACCCTAATGATATTGTTAAAGTACATCAAAAGGTGGAGGTTACGGTAATGGAAGTAGATGCTGCCCGTAAGCGAATTTCTTTATCAATGAAAACTGAAAATAGTCCGAAGTCTGGAGACCGAAGTCCGAAGCCGAAAGAGCAAAAACCCAAACAAGATTTTAAGCCTCAGTCAGGAAAATCGAATTTTAAACCCAAGCAAGAAAAGAAAGATGCTGATGGAGATTTGCAAGAGAAGTTAGCAAAACTTAAAGGAATGTTTAAATAGTTTTAAACTTCATCGTGAGCAAATCAGATTAAAAAAATAATCATCACAACAAAAAAGGAGAAATCTTCATAGCTAAGTTCAGCTCTTAAAGATTTCTCCTTTTATATTAAATCGAAAATTAATGGAGGTTAATAATCGTATTTATGTGTATAATCGGTTGTAGAAGTGACTGTAAAATTTTGATCATTTGTAACCACTTGTCCATTTACTTCGGCTTTAAAGCTTACTTTATATGATGGATTTGTTGCACCAGGATTTAAACATTGCTGACTGGTTGTAACCAATCTTAAAGGAGTGGTACTTTCGATTACATAAGTTTTTGTAGCACCTAGGAAATCGTTTTTACCTAAAGATATAGCTGTTTCATTATTTTTGGTTACGCCATTAACTTTCCAAATGGTTTTGGCATTATCCAGTGTTGCGCCAACAAAAACAAATGACACATAATCTTGTTCCTCTACGCCATCAACAGTTACTGTAAATTTAAAATTTTTGTTCTCAGAATCGGTAGGGGTTTCATTGCTGTCTTTTTTGCAAGAAAACAACAATGTTAAAGCAAGTAACGGCAGAATAGTAAAGAGAACTTTTTTTAAGTTTTTCATAGGTTAAAATGTTAGGATGATTAATTATTTTTCTTCGGAAAAACAACAACTATGCCAACAGAAACTCCTTTAAAACAACTCAATACACAGAATAAAAGGACTTTAACCTTAACTTACAGAAAATCAACGCCAAACAAATAAAGAATATTTTTTATAAAATTTAAAAATTTGTACATCCATTTAAAAAAGTTAATGGTAATCTGATCAGGTATTTATACAATAAATAAAACGATTTATCAATATATCCATAATCTCTGTTTTTGCAGGCAACACCTTACCATCAGATATTTTCAAACTTATCCTTATGTTCCAGCCTTGTTTTTGGTAAACTTTCTGGGAAGTTATTTTGGATAAAAGTAATCATGGCTTCGCGGACATTGCAACGCAAATCAAAGGCTCTCGAAGAATTGGAAGCACTCATTAAAAACCTAATTTCTATTGATCCATCTTTATTCGTATCCGTAACCTGCACCACATTTACTCTTTTATCCCAAAGGGGATTATTGGTTAAAAGCTTGGTCAACTCCTGGCGTAGCGGCTCAATTGGGATGGTGTAATCCATATAAAGGAATACCGTTCCAAGTAAATCTGCTGAAACACGAGTCCAGTTTTGAAAGGGCTTTTCGATGAAATAAGTGATGGGCAAAATCAATCTCCGCTGATCCCAAATACTGACGACAACATAAGTTAAAGTGATCTCTTCTACCCTTCCCCATTCGCCTTCTACAATTAAAACATCATCAATTCTAATGGGTTGCGTAAAGGCAATTTGAAAGCCTGCCAACAAATTCCCTAGTGATTTTTGTGCTGCAAAACCGATGATAATTCCGCCAATACCGACACCGGTAAGCAAACCCGCACCAATTTTCCGCATACTTTCAAAACTTAATAAAATAATCGCCGCGGTAATAACTATAATCAATGAAACGATGAATTTCCTAACAAATTGGAGCTGTGTTCTTATTTTCCGCTCCTTGAGGTTGTTCTCTTTATTAAGATCATATTTGAGGTAAAAGAAATCTTCGAGCACATTGATCAGCCTAATTAAAATCAATGCAAAAACTGCTGTAAGGATAATTTCGAGTGCCTTTTCTAAATGTAGACGAGCTGATGAAGACAGTACCATCAAATCAAATGATGAGTTTAACAATAGCAAAGGAATAAACACGGCTACTGGTCTGCGAAGATGTTTAATGGTTGATTTAATGATGATGAAATCCCACCAGCGAGAAAGTAAAATGAAGGTTTTATGAATGATAAATTTAATGAGCAAGCCAATCAAAATCGCGGCGACACCAATAATTATGTTTTTAAAAAAAATAGGAATAGGATAACCGAAAATATGGTCGAGATACTGCATAAACAAATTTGTTGGTTAAATATTGAAGATTATTCCATTAATTAACAACAACGTTTATGGTTTGTTTGAGAAAGAAAAAATACGCGAAATTGGCAGCGTTACACTTTACGAATCAAATACAATTATATACACTGTATTTTTTAGAGATTTGTCACGTTGAGCTTGTCGAAACGCCAAGATTGGTCTTCGACAGGCTCAGACTGACGAAAAATTGCTGACCAGACTATTTTAAATCTTCGCCACAAATTCCTTTATGGATGCGCCCGGATCATTGGTTTTCATAAAATTTTCGCCAATTAAAAAACCATCGAAGCCAGCGCTTTTCAGTTCTCTAATGGTTTGAGGATTGCTGATGGCACTTTCAGAAATTTTCAAAAATTCATCAGGAATCCGGTTGACTAAATCAAATGAAGTTTGAATATCTACTGTAAAATCAGCAAGATTTCTGTTGTTCACACCAATGGCATCCAAATTAGGACAAATGCTTCTTTCCAGTTCTTCCAGATTGTGCACTTCCAACAAAACATTTAAACCTAAATCATGTGCAAACTTGCCAAAGTCATTGATTTGTTTTGGCGTCAGAATCGCCGCTATCAATAAAATAATATCTGCTCCCCAAGCCTTTGCTTCCAGAATCTGGTATTCATCGATCATAAAATCTTTACGGAGAATGGGAATATTATTTGCTGCTCTGGCTGCAAGAATATCATCTGTTTTTCCACCAAAGAAATCTACATCAGTTAATACAGAAAGTGCTGAGGCACCTGCAGCATTATAAGCTTGGGTTACCTCAGCAACATCAGCAATGCCGTTTATCAGTCCTTTTGAAGGCGAACGACGTTTAAACTCAGCAATAATTCCGGTTCTGTCTTCAGCCAACAAAAACTCTTTAAAAGAATAAGGCGTACGTTTAAAATGTTCAACTTTCTCTAAATCTTGTATAGAAATCAGTCGCTTAGCATCAGCAACTTCTTCTTTTTTACGTAATACGATTTTATCTAAAATATTCATTGTTTCAATTTGACATCATTGCGAGGTACGAAGCGATCTTACTATAGCTATTAAACCCAAAGCATTAAGATTGCTTCGTGCCTCGCAATGAGGAATTTATTTAAGAAGTTAACCAATTCTCCATCATCTGCTTTCCATGTTCCGTTAATACGCTTTCAGGGTGAAATTGTACCCCGCGAACATCCAGACTTTCATGTCTTAAAGCCATAATTTCACTTTTGTGATCTCTGGCCGTAATCTTTAAACAAGATGGAAAATTCTCTTTGCTTACGACCCAACTGTGATAGCGACCAACATTTATCGTTTGCGGGCATTCCCAAAACAAAGGTTCATCTCCATCTACGACTGTAACCGGTGTAGCAATGCCATGCATTGGGCGACCTAAATTTAGCAAAGTGCCGCCAAAAGCTTCCGCAATGGCCTGCTGACCTAAACAAACTCCAAAAATACTCTTTGTGGGCGCATAAGTTTTAATTACATCCAATAATAATCCGGCTTCTTCCGGAATGCCTGGCCCAGGAGAAAGCAAAATTTTATCGTATTGTGCCACATCCGCCAGTTCGAATTTATCATTTCTCCAAACCACCGCTTCGTAACCCACCTCATTAATTAAATGAACCAGGTTATAAGTGAAACTATCGTAGTTATCGATCACTAAAACAGTCTTTTTATCTTTATTTTCCATTGGTAAATCCTTCTTTTATAAATCCATTCTTCATCAAATGCCTTCAGCCATTTCTAAAGCCTTACGCAATGCTGCAATCTTATTATTAACTTCTTGCATCTCCATTTCCGGAACCGAATCTGCTACGATTCCCGCACCCGCACGATAATGTAATTCATTGTTTTTGCTCATAAAAGTTCTGATCATAATGGCATGATTAAAATCTTCATTGAAGCCCATGAAACCAATTGCACCAGCATAAAAATTACGTCCAAGCTTTTCATTTTCATCAATCAATTGCATGGCTTTATATTTTGGTGCACCACTTAAAGTTCCTGCCGGATAAGTATCTGCAACTACTTTAAAAGCGCTTACATCTTCCTGTAAATGTCCACTCACTTTACTTACCAGGTGAATTAAATGCGAATAGTATTGAACCTCTTTAAACGATTTTACTTCCACTCGATTACAATGGCGGCTCAAATCATTTCTGGCTAAATCTACCAGCATTACATGTTCGGCACTTTCTTTCGGATCCTGCTCCAATTTTTTGGCCTGTTCAGCATCTTCAATGTCATTGCCACTGCGTTTGAATGTGCCTGCGATTGGAAAGATATTGGCCGAATTATTTTTGATGGTAATTTGCGCCTCTGGCGATGAACCAAACAATTTGAAATTTCCGTAATCAAAATAGAACAAATATGGCGATGGATTAATCGATCTCAAACAACGGTAAACATTAAATTCATCTCCCGAGAATGCTTGCTTAAAGGCTCTTGATGGAACAATCTGAAAGACATCTCCACGGAAAATATGCTTTTGCAATTTCTCTACCAGATCCATAAAACCTTGATCGGTTAGATTAGAACTCTCCGCCCCGCGAAGCTGGAACTTATATTCAGGATAGTTCTTATTCTGAATCAGGTATTCCATTTTCTCCAATCCCCCTTCTTCTTCTCCATCGAACGTATTTTTGAATAGCGTGATTTCATTCTTGAAATGATCGATTGCAATGATGTAGCGATACAAATGATATTGCATTTCAGGAATCTCTTCTCCCTCAGGCGTTTCAGAAGTGAACTTAATATCTTCGAAATGCTGAACAGCATTCCAGGTGAAATAGCCAAATAAACCACTTGAGATAAATTTGATTTCAGGCAATTCTGTTTCTTTGAACTGATCTTTAAAATCAGCTATTTCATCAATGAGGTTTTTACTGTCTTTTATTGCAACGGTTCCATCCGGAAAATAAGTTTCTAAACGGCTTCCCTTTAAAATAATTCCTGCAACAGGTTCTGCACAAACAAAACTCATTGAATTTTCGCGACTATGATAATCGGAACTTTCCAATAATATACTGTTTGGATACACATCGCGTAAGCGTAAATAAATACTTACCGGTGTGGTGGTATCGGCAAGCATTTTTTTGTAAGTGGTATTAATTTTAAACATTTTCTTTTGTTTGTCGTCATTGCTTCGTGCCTCGCAATGACGAAATTATTTTAAAAAATAAAAGCCCGGCGTGTGGTTCTACGCCGGGCTTTAATGGTTCTTTAAGGTTTAGGTTGATAAAAATATTTTCCTCATACGCAGCCGGCGCAATTCTGTTTTGAATTACTTTGCCAAAGCCATGTATGTATATTGTTGATCATGAGCGACAAAAATATAAAGAATTTTGAATAATGGAAATATAAAATTATTAGCTAAATATTTATCGAAACGCTAATCAGCATCCAATAATGCTCTGGTTTTTAAGATATCCCAAAAAATGATCTTCCCGGAACGTTTTTAGTCATCACTAAAATAGAAACGACAATTAATACCAACGCCAATCCGAAGAAAATAGCAATGTTACGGTGCTTATCAACAGCATCGGCAACTCTCTTTGATTTTGCATTACCCACAGTAATCAAAACAATGGCAATGATCATCATTGCTGTGTGCTCTGCTTTAAAGTATCTACCGATGGCATCACTCATTGGCAATTTGGTAAATGGACTAAAAAAATAAAGCACCAAACCAATTAATAATTGAATGTGTGCACTAATTAATGTGAATACATTCAACTTGCGATTGCCTTCTGTATAAGTTTTTTTTCCAAACCAACCTGCCAAAGCATTGATAACTGCAATCACTAATAAAATTAATACGATGTAGCGCCATCCAGAGTGCGCAGATTTTAAGATATTATACATTTTTCTAAAATATGTTTCCTCAAAAATAGGGATTAATTGTAAAAAATAGGATATTCAGCACAAGCAACGCTAATTTATATTAGTTTTAAACAAAATAAACCCCTAAACTTATTATGAAGAAAATTTTACTCGCTGTTGCGATGGTATTTTCTACTACAATCTTGTTTGCACAGCAAACTACTTTTCCTGTTAACGGATCTTTTGATACCCGACCAGGAATGTTTGCCTTTACAAACGCAACTATTGTAGTAAATGCCAATCAAACCTTAACAAATGCTACGCTTTTAATCAAAGGACAAACCATACAGGCAGTTGGCGCTGGTGTTGCTGTACCTAAAGGTTATGTGGTAGTTGATTTGAAAGGAAAATTCATTTATCCCTCACTGGTTGATGCTTTTTCAAATTACGGAATTGCTGAAGCACCCGCCCAGGCCCGTGGCTTTGGCGGCCAACGTCAATCTATTTTTGTTTCTACCAAAAAAGGTGCTTATGGCTGGAACGAAGCCATCAGACCAGAAACTTATGTAAAAAATATTTTTTCAGTTGATACCAAAAAGGCTGA